>NZ_RZRW01001112.1:0-1046 GCF_003998745.1 Mesorhizobium sp. M7A.F.Ca.US.014.04.1.1
AACAATGTCTCCGGCACGACGGGCATCGTGGCCACCAACAATGGCACGGGCACGGTCGGCGTCACTGCCACCGGCACGATCACCGGCACCCTCGCCGAGGGTATTGTGGCGACCGGCAACAATGCAGTGAGCGTAAGCGTCCTCGAGGCAGTGACCGGGGCGACCAACGGCCTGACCCTGATCGGCGGGACCGGCGGCGGCGGCGGCATCTCGGTGACCGGCGTCGGGGGCTTCGTCGGCGGGACCGGCGACGCGGCGAACATCCTCAACAACGGCGCCGGCACCCTCACCGTCGACATTGCGGGCGCGAGCAACTCCACCGGCGGCCATGGCATCTACGTTCGCGATACAGCCCTTGGCGGCGACATTGGCGTCACCACAGGTGCCGTGAGCGCGCTGGCCGGAACCGCAATCGACGTGCAGACCCGGTCGGAGACCAGCAATCTCGACGTGACGGCCAACGGCGCAATCGATGGCCGCAGCGGGATTTCCGCGGTAAACTTGGGCGGGGGCACGCTCACGGTGACGGCGGCTGGTCCGGTCACCGCGACTGGCGGCGGCAGTGGCGGCATCTTTGCGCAGGGCAGTGGCGGCAATATCAAGGTGACTGCGGGCGACGTCACCGCCACCGGGTTTGCAGGCATCACCGCCCAAATGGTCTTCGCAGCGACTGCGGCCACGGTCGATGTGACCACAGGCAATGTCTCTGGCACGAGGGGCATCGCCGCGACCACTGGCGGCACGGGCGCGATCACCGTCACCACGGCCGGCATGATCACCGGCACCCTCTCCGAGGGCATTCTGGCGGCCGGCGGCGGCGCAGTGACAGTGAATGCCGCCAACACGGTGACCGGCGCGACCGATGGCCTGGAGCTGATCGCCGGCACCGGCGGCGCTGGCGATATCTTGGTCACCGGCGCCGGCGGTTTCGCCGGCGGCAGCGGCGATGCAGCCAACATCCTCAACAATGGTTCCGGCACGGTCAGCGTCAACATCTCAGGCGCCAGCAGCTCGATGGCAGGCAAAGGCATTGTGGTGCGCGATAC
>NZ_RZRW01001113.1:0-1043 GCF_003998745.1 Mesorhizobium sp. M7A.F.Ca.US.014.04.1.1
CTTCCATGACCGCTGGCGTGTGCGTCAGGATGGCGCCCTCGTTCATGCCGAGGATTTCCGCATCGGGCCCGATATCGCCGCAACGCTCGATCGCCCGGCGGTTGCCGGCGGCGCGATCGCGGTGGCGACATTGCTTCTGGTGTCGCCGCGCGCCGAAGCCCTGCTCGATCCGGTTCTGGAGATCGTCGGCGACCAGGGCAGCGCCAGCGCCTGGTGCGTGAAGAAATCTGGCAAGCTTCTTGCGAGGCTCTACGCCGGGGATGGCTACCGACTGCGCCAGCGGCTGGTTCCACTCGTCGAATTGCTCAACGGAAGGGCGGGGTTGCCCAAATTATGGTCACTATAGGCCTGCCTCTACCAATCCAGGGAAACGCATGAACCTGACGCCGAGGGAAAAGGACAAGCTGCTGATCGCCATGGCGGCGATGGTGGCGCGCAAGCGGCTCGAACGCGGCGTCAAGCTCAACCATCCGGAAGCGATTGCGCTGATCACCGATTTCGTCGTCGAAGGCGCCCGCGACGGCCGTCCGGTCGCCGAACTGATGGAAGCCGGCGCTCATGTCGTCAGCCGCGCGCAAGTCATGGAAGGCATCGCCGAGATGATCCATGACGTGCAGGTCGAGGCGACGTTTCCCGACGGCACCAAGCTGGTGACCGTGCACGAACCGATCCGTTGAGGAGGACAGGATGCTGGAGCTGCGTCCCAACTGCGAATGCTGCGACAAGGACCTGCCGCCCGAGGCGACGGATGCGCTGATCTGCACCTTCGAGTGCACCTTTTGCGCCGGATGCGTGGAACAGGTGTTGGGCGGCATCTGCCCCAATTGCGGTGGTGGTTTTTCGGCGCGGCCGATCCGCCCGGCAGCGATGCTGAAGAAATATCCTGCGTCGAGCAAACGCGTACTCAAGGCCGAAGGCTGCGGCCCCCGCAAGGCGGCGTGAACACCAGACCGAGCAAAACGAAAGGCAAACAGAATGATATCCGCCAAACGCCTCTGCCTGTCGGCGATCCTGCTGCTGGGCTCCGCCCAAAGCCCGACCGC
>NZ_RZRW01001114.1:0-1041 GCF_003998745.1 Mesorhizobium sp. M7A.F.Ca.US.014.04.1.1
CATCAAGACCACGTCGAAGCGGTCCTTGTGCGCGGCGCCGGTGACAGCCTCGACGGCCGCCTTGCCGTTGCCGACCACCCTGACGCGATGCCCGGCCTTCAGCAGCGTGGCGCGGGCCAGCATGGCATTGATGTCATTGTCCTCGGCGATCAGCACCGACAGGCCGCGCTGGCGGTTGCCGACGGCGCGCAGTGTCGGCGCGCCGCGCTTTTCCGGCTGCGGCGGGCCGAGGCTCGGAGCATGGCTGCTCAACAGTACACGCAAAAGTGTTCCGCCGCGCACCGGCCTGGCCAGGAAGGTTGCGTAGCCGCTGGCGCGGAACTCGCCAAGCATGCCGCGATCTGTCGGCGCGATCAGCGTGATCGCCTCACAGTCGGAGAAACCGCTCTGGCGCAGGCGCTTGAGCAGCCTTCCGTCGCCTTCCTCCATCGCTGCATCGACCAGGATCGCGTCGCAGCCGGCGGCGAAAGGCGCGGCCTGTGCGGCGGTGGTGGCGATGTCGACCGCGCCACCGTTGGCACGGATGGTGCGGGCGATGGCGTCGGCCTCGACGGCGTTCTTCGACAGGATCACCACGCGTCTGCCCGAGAGAGCATTCTGGCGGCCCTGCGGCGCTTCGGTGGCCGCTGTCGCAGGGACTTCGAAGACGAACTCGGATCCCTGGCCGAGCCGGCTGGATACCGAGATCGTGCCACCCATGGCGGCCACCAGGCGCCTGGAGATGGCAAGGCCGAGGCCGGCCCCGCCATGTGTGCGTGTCGACGTGCCGTCGGCCTGCTCGAACTCCTCGAAAATGCGCTCCAGGTCGGCATCATGCAGGCCCGGACCGGTATCGGCGATGGTAAAGCATATGCGGTCGCTGGTTTCGGTGCGTGCGCGTGCAATGCTCACCAGCACGCCGCCGCTGTCGGTGAACTTGATGGCGTTGCCGATGAGGTTGAGAAGCACCTGCCTGACCTTGCCTGGATCGGCGGTGATCAATTGATGCACGTGGGGGTCGACATGACAACCCACACCGCTATACTTGTCGAAGGTGCGCGC
>NZ_RZRW01001115.1:0-1038 GCF_003998745.1 Mesorhizobium sp. M7A.F.Ca.US.014.04.1.1
GGTGATGCCGGGCCAAGCGTCCCTGATTCAGGGCCAGGGAAAGCGCTCCAATCCCGGTCATGCTGGCGATGACGATGATGAGGCTCAGTTCCTCGGCCCAGTTGCTTGGCGCATGTCCAAGGACCAGCTTTCCATCCAAGGCTAAAACCATGGCGCAGAGAGCGAAGGATGCGGCCGTGGCAGAATAGAGCGCGGTGATACCGATCGTCAGGGCAGGGGCTTCGTCGCGGCCCTTCCAGTATTCGACCGCCGTTGCGAACAGAAGCAAGGCGGCGAAGGCATTTTCGAACATGAAGCCCAGCCCGTCATAGCCTAGAGCCATGGGAGGCAACGTCACGGCCAGCGAAATGGCGCTGCCAAGTACAGTTCGGGGCACTGGCGAGCCGCCGGTTCTAAACTGGTAGGCCGCGCCCAGCATTGTCGAGAAACCGAGCAGGAGGAAAGCCAGCGTGGCGATGCCCAGCAGGCGCCCGGGCATGTCGATATAAGCGTCATAGACAAAAATATCGCCGACCACGAACACCAGGCTGATCGCCCATGTCAGCAGGAATTTCTCCGAGCGAGCGGTCAGCCACATGCCGAACAATGTCAGGCTCAGGCAGGCCGCGGAAAAACCGACAGCCAGGAGAAGTGAAGTGTAGTCGAGCGACATGCCCCTCGTCCTTGCCCGTGGCGGCCCAGATCTGCGACTGGTCTGGCTGGATTCATGCAGCAAGGAGGTATCGATAAGGTTACGACGGTGGCGAAGATGCCATGATTCCGCTGCGTCAGGGCACCGGTTGACCCTGGTCCACTCGCTTCATCAGTGCCATGGCGCCGAACGGCGCGCGCACCTTGCCCTCGGTGATGAAGTAAACGAACACGTCGCGCGGCTTGACCGGCGCATCGGTGGCGGGGTCGGCGCGCCGCAGGTCGGCCGGCTGCTTGCCTTGCGCCCAGGTCTTTACCCGCGCGGCCCATTCATCGAGGCCTTTCGGCGTATAGCAGTCGGGATTGTCATCGCTGCCGGTCTGCAGTCGGGCGTAGACGAAATCGGCG
>NZ_RZRW01001116.1:0-1037 GCF_003998745.1 Mesorhizobium sp. M7A.F.Ca.US.014.04.1.1
TGTGGAGCTTCAACAGGTTGTCCTCGATCAGGGCGAGGCGACTGATAGGCGTTTTTGACTTTAGGCTGCCATGTGGACGATGCCAATTGTATCTGTGCAGCCAGACAGGCAGTTCGGCGGCACGATGATCGGATGTCGGATAGGCAATGGCGTAGGCCCATTCGCGCAGTGCTGTCTGGATGAAGCGCTCGGCCTTGCCATTGGTCTTGGGCGTATAGGGTCTTGTCGTGACGTGCTTGAGGCCGAGATCGCGGCAGGCCTTGGCGAAGGCCTTTGATCTGTAGCAGGAGCCGTTGTCGGTCATGACGCGGGCTATCGTGACGCCGAGGCTGGCGTAATAGGCGACCGCGGCCTTGAGGAAGGCGATGGCGCACTCCTTTTTCTCGTCGGGCAGGATTTGCGAGAAGGCGATGCGGGACGCGTCGTCGATGCAGACATGGACGAACTCCCAGCCGGCGCCGCGCGACTTGCCCTTTTGCGGATCGCCGGTGATACGATGGCCGACTTGGCTGAAGCGGCCGAGCTTCTTGATGTCGATATGGATCATCTCGCCGGGATGCTCCCGCTCGTAGCGCCGGACCGGTTCGGCCGGCTCGATATCCCTGAGCCGCGACAGCCCGGCACGCTTGAGAACCCGGCTGACGGTGGCGGGCGAGACGCCGACCTCATGGGCGATGTGCTTGCCGGTCAGCCGCTGGCGACGCAAGGCTGCGATGCGCTCGGCCACGGACTGTTCGGTCAGGCTCGGCATGACGGTGGGCCGCGACGAGCGGTCGACCATGCCGGCCCGCCCTTTGGTCTTATAGCGCTCGACCCAGCGCGCCACGATCTTGGCCGACACGCCATAGACGCGCGCCGCATGGGCTTTGGAAAAAGCGCCTTCTATCACCGATAACGCCATCTCCTCTCGACGCAGCGGTGTGAGACGGGCATTCTTGTGGATGTTCATTCGGACCCTCCGATGGATGCTGAAGCGTGGTAACTCCAGTCTCCTCGGTCCGGTCCGAATGGACAACCTCTCGAAAGCTCACACCTAG
>NZ_RZRW01001117.1:0-1033 GCF_003998745.1 Mesorhizobium sp. M7A.F.Ca.US.014.04.1.1
ATCTGGCGCCGCTTGGCCGGCTTCCGGCCATCGCCGCCAATCTGAAGCTCGGCGCCGAGGTCACCGCGATCACCCGTCAGGGGCACGACAAGGTCGCCAATGACGGCCGCAAGGACGCGCCCTTCGTCATCCGCTACCGCGATGGCGGCGGTGAGCACCGCTTTCTCGCACGCGCCGTCATCGACGCATCCGGAACATGGTGGCGGCCAAACCCGATCGGCATCGACGGGCTGCCGGTTGCCGGCGAAGGCAAGGCGTCGGCACGCATCGCCTATGGCATTCCCGACGTGGTCGGCAAGGCGAGAGAAGACTATGCGGGCAAGCGCATCCTGGTCATCGGCGGCGGGCACTCGGCCATCAACGTCGCGCTGGCGCTGATGGAGTTGCAGGATGGCGTGCCTGGCACCGAAATCTTCTGGGCGCTGCGGCACGCCAGCATCGAGAGATTGCTCGGCGGCGGGCTGAACGACCAGTTGCCGGAACGTGGCGCGCTCGGGCTGGCCGCCAGGCAGGCGATGGCGGACGGCAGGCTGAACATGCTGACGGGCTTCGCCGTCGACCGCATCGAGACGCAAGGCGAGAAGCTTGCCGTCGACGCCCACCTCGCCGGCAAGCCGTTCAGCATGGCCGTGGACCGCATCGTCGTCACCACCGGCTTCAGGCCAGACCTGTCGTTCCTCGGCGAAATCCGCATCGCGCTCGATCCCGTCGTCGAAGCGCCGCCGGCACTGGCGCCGCTGATCGATCCGAACTTCCACTCATGCGGCACGGTTCCCGCGCATGGCATTGCGGAGCTCGCGCATCCCGAACCCGGTTTCACCATCGTCGGCTCGAAATCCTACGGCCGTGCCCCGACCTTCCTGATGGCGACCGGCTACGAGCAGGTCCGCTCGGTGGTGGCCGATATTGCCGGAGACCATGCCGCGGCCCGCGAGGTGCGGCTGGTGCTGCCGGAGACCGGCGTGTGCAGTGCCGTCGGTGTCGCGACGGTATCGGAAAGCGCCGGCTGCTGTGGCGGGCCTGCTCCCGCCGC
>NZ_RZRW01001118.1:0-1033 GCF_003998745.1 Mesorhizobium sp. M7A.F.Ca.US.014.04.1.1
GTTTCGGCGCCTTCTCGCCTGTCGATGATGTCACCTTCGGTATCGATCGTGGCGAGATTCTCGGCGTGGTCGGCGAGTCGGGGTCTGGCAAGTCGCTGTCGGCGACAGCGATCATGGGCCTGTTGCCACGCATCGGTGCGAGGATCAGCTCAGGTCGCATGGCGTTTGACGGCATCGATCTGGTGGGCCTGCCGGAAAAGCGCATGCGCCGGCTGCGTGGCGGAAAGATTGCGTTGATAACGCAGAACCCGATGACGTCGCTCGATCCGATGATACGGGTCGGCCCCCAGATCGACCAGTCATCGCGCCTTCATCTTAAGGTCGACCGTAAGGCCGCCCGCGCACGAAGTCTGGCTCTCATGACGGACATGCAGATACCCAATCCCGCTGTCGTCTACGATCTCTATCCCTTTCAGCTCTCCGGCGGCATGAAGCAGCGCATTGTCATCGCAATGGCGCTAGCCGGCGAGCCGCAGCTTCTGATTGCGGATGAACCGACCACCGCGCTCGACGTCACCGTGCAGGCGCAAATCATCAAGATCCTCGTGGATCTCGTAAAGCAGCGCGGATTGGCGCTGATCCTCATAACGCACGACATGGGCATCGTGGCACACGCTTGCGATCGGGTGGCTGTCATGTATTGCGGGCGGATAGTTGAGTCCGGTGCGGTGGAGCGGATCTTTGAAAATCCTCGCCATCCCTACACAAAAGCCCTGATCCGCTGCATTCCTCGCCTCGGCATGGTGCGAGGTAGCCTTAGCGCCATCCCAGGAACGGTACCGAACGCCGCGGCTTATCCGACTGGCTGCCGTTTTCGTCCGCGTTGTCCGGTTGCTGTCGTCCGCTGCCAGACCGAAATTCCCAAACTGCACGGTGATTGCGAAGGCCATGGTACCGCCTGCCATCTGGTGACAGCAGCATGAGCAAGCTTCTATCCGTGAAGGACCTCAGCTGCCGGTTTACGAACACGGCCCTGTTTCGAAAGCCGCGCGTCTTCCGCGCCGTCAGCGATGTCTCCTTCGAAATTCAACGC
>NZ_RZRW01001119.1:0-1032 GCF_003998745.1 Mesorhizobium sp. M7A.F.Ca.US.014.04.1.1
GTAGCCGCCATGGCACTGGGCACACAAAGCATCCAGTCCGTTGCCATGCTGGTCGGTCCAGGCAACGCCTTTGTGGCGGAAGCCAAGCGCCAGCTCTATGGACAAGTCGGCATCGATCTCTTCGCCGGTCCGACGGAAACCCTGGTCATTGCCGATGACAGCGTCGACGCCGAGCTATGCGCGACCGATCTTCTCGGCCAAGCCGAGCATGGTCCCAACTCACCGGCAGTCTTGCTAACCAATTCAGAGGCTCTCGCCAAAGCCACGATCGCATAGGTCGAAAGGCTGCTGAACATCCTGCCGACTGCCGTCATCGCCCGTCGCGCATGGGAGGATTACGGCCAGGTAATCCTGTGTTCGACAGAGGACGAAATGGTCGGTGAAGCAAACCGCATGGCATCGGAACATGTGCAGGTGATGACTCGCGATCCGGATATCTTCCTCGAGCGGATGACGAACTACGGGGCGCTGTTTCTCGGGCCGCGAACCAACGTCGCCTATGGCGACAAGGTGATTGGAACCAACCACACGCTGCCGACGGCGGGAGCCGCCCGTTACACCGGCGGCCTTTGGGTCGGCAAGTTCCTGAAGACCGTTACCTATCAACGCGTCCTGACCGATGAGGCCTCGGCAATGATCGGAGAATACTGTTCGCGCCTTTGCATACTTGAAGGATTCGCCGGCCATGCCGAGCAGGCAAACGTTCGTGTCCGTCGCTATGGCGGGCGCAACGTCCCCTATGCGGCCGCCGCTGAATAAATCGCGATAAATCGCGGCGACGACTGCGGATGCCGGAAGAGGAGCTGGCATCCAATCTGACACGGGTCGTCCCGAGACGGAGAGGAGACAGACGTGACTGATATGCCGATGGTGGATGCTCACGTCCACTTCTGGAATCCCGAGCAGAACTATTATCCGTGGCTCAACGATCGGCCGCTGATCCCATTCCGCTATGGCGACTACTCCTCGATATGCCGGCCGTATCTGCCGGCCGATTACATGCGGGACGCTGCCGTTCACCACGTTGTCAAG
>NZ_RZRW01000112.1:0-12683 GCF_003998745.1 Mesorhizobium sp. M7A.F.Ca.US.014.04.1.1
CCAGAGGGTCGTGCAGCACTGAGGTCAGCAAGTTGACCTCCCGCACCCCCGCCATCTCCACCGACATCACCAACCTCTTCGCCACGCGCAACACGCACGCCGTCGAGGTCGCCATATTGCAGCCGGCGGACCCGTTCCTCGACATGGCCGGCGAGGATTTGCGCCGCCGGATCTTCCTCACCGAAAGCGAAACGGGGCAGACGCTCTGCCTGCGGCCGGAATTCACCATTCCGGTCTGCCTCGACCACATAAGTTCGCAGGCCGGCACGCCGCGCCGTTATTCCTATCTGGGCGAGGTGTTTCGCCAGCGCCGCGAAGGCGGCAACGAGTTCTTCCAGGCCGGCATCGAGGATCTCGGCGACCGCGATACCGCGCAAGCGGATGCCCGCTCGGTGGCCGACGCGCATGCGCTGCTGTCGCTGGTGCTGCCTGGCCAGGCATTGGCGATCACGCTTGGCGACCAGACCATTTTCGAGGCGGTGCTGGCCGCCCTTGGCCTGCCGCGCGGCTGGCGCATGCGTCTTGCCCGCGCGTTCGGCTCGTCGCCGATGCTTGAGGCGGCACTCGCCGATCTTGCCAACCCGCCGCGCAACAGCCAGCTCTCGGGTCCGGTCGCCGCTCTGGTCCTCGACGGTGATCTGGACGGACTTTCCGCCCATATCGCCAGCGGCATGGAAGAGGCCGGCCTGTCGGCGTCCGCCGGACGCGCGCCGTCCGACATTGCCCGGCGGCTGATCGAGAAAGCCGAATTGCGCAGCGTTCGGCTGTCGAGCGAGGCGTTTTCCGCGCTGAAGGATTTTCTGGCGATCGACGTTCCGCTAGATCGCGCGGCCCAGGCGCTGGAGACCTTCGCCGCCGACGCCGGTCTGTCACTCGATGTCGCGCTGGAAAAGTTCGCAGCCCGCGCCAAGGCGATCGAAGCGCATGGCTTGCCGGCCGATAAAATCCGCTACGACGCCGCGTTCGGCCGCCCGCTCGACTACTACACCGGCCTGGTTTTCGAAATCGCGGCCGACAATGGCGACCGGCCGTTGGTCGGCGGCGGCCGCTATGACCGGCTGCTGACCTTGCTTGGCGCCAAGACGCCGATCCCCGGCGTCGGCTTTTCGGTCTGGCTCGACCGCATCGAGGCATTGCGGGAGACGGCGCCATGATCACGCTGGCGATCCCGTCCAAAGGCCGCCTGAAAGAGCAGGCGCTGGACGTGCTGGCCAAAGCCGGGTTAGCCGTCAGCCTGCCCGGCGACGAGCGCAAATACCACGCCCGCGTCGAGGGCCTGGACGATGTCGAAGTGGTGTTCCTGTCGGCTTCCGAGATATCAGGCGAGATCGGCCAGGGTGCCGTCGATCTCGGCATCACCGGCGAGGACCTGGTGCGTGAAAACCTTGCCGACTGGGAGAGCCGCGCCGAAATCGTCGCCCGTCTCAGTTTTGGCCATGCCGATGTCGTGGTGGCCGTGCCGGACATCTGGCTCGATGTCGACACCATGGCCGACCTCGACGACGTCGCTGCCGATTTTCGCCAGCGCCATGGCCGGCGGCTGCGCATCGCCACCAAATACTGGCGGCTGACCCAGCAATTCTTCGCGCAGAAGCACGGCATCCAGGTTTATCGCATCGTCGAAAGCCTGGGGGCCACCGAAGGTGCGCCGGCGGCCGGACTGGCCGATGTCATCGTCGACATCACAACCACCGGCTCGACGCTGCGCGCCAATCATCTCAAGGTGCTGGGCGATGGCCTCGTCCTTCGCTCGCAGGCTTGTCTCGTGGCGTCCAGGAAGACACGGGCGGCGGCCGATGAAGCGGTCCTGCGCGACATCGCGGCGAAGATGGCGGCTGCGGTCGGATAGCGGCGGGCCTTCGCCCGCTGCCCCTCACGGCTCCGAACCCGGCTTGAAAACCCTGACGGCGGCCGTCCCGCGGTGTCGGTAGCCTTGCGCCGGGGCTTTCCTGTATAGGAATTATTTCCTTGACTGGTGAGAGCAGCTATGCTACATTTTTACCTATGGTGCTGATTTGCGCCAGTGACCCGCCGCCCAGGCGGGTTTTTGCGTTTGATGTTCATCAACCAACGAAGGCCCCGAAGCGTCGTGGGCCGGATCGTTGCCCTGCCACGACTATCGCCGGGATTTTCACCACCCCCTCAGGCTGATAGGCTCGGCCAATCCCGGGAGGAGAGAGCGATGCCGGTCAATCTCGACGAGCTGAAGAATGCCAGCAATCTGCGCGGACGCGGAGCGCGAGCGGGCGGTGTCTTCGTCGCACCCGTCGATGGTAGGGCGCATGTCTCTGGCGAACGCAGCGTGCCGCTGCTCGACAAGACCATCCCCGCGCTGTTTTCCGAGACGGTCAGCAAATATGGCACGCTCGACGCCGCCGTCTTCGTCGACCAGAACAAGCGCTTCACCTGGAGCGAACTTTCGGACACGGTGGATGCGCTGGCCGCCGGCTTCCTGGCACTGGGCCTGGCAAAGGGCGATCGCGTCGGCATCTGGTCGCCCAACCGCTGGGAATGGCTGGTGACGCAGTTCGCCACCGCCCGCATCGGCCTGATCCTGGTCAACATCAACCCGGCCTACCGGTTGACCGAGCTCGACTATGCGCTGAACAAGGTCGGCTGCAAGGCGCTGGTCACCGCTGCCAGGTTCAAGACGTCAGATTATCTCGGCATGATCGAGACGCTGGCACCCGAGATCGCCAAGGCCACGCCGGGCAAGCTCAAGGCACAAAAACTGCCGGCGTTGAAGATCGTCATCCGCATGGGTGACGAGAACTCGCCCGGCATGTTCAATTTCGGTGATGTGCTGGCCATGGCCGGGCGTGACGAGCATGACAGCCTCGACCGCATCTCTGAGAAGCTGAAGCCGGGCGAAGCCATCAACATCCAGTTCACCTCAGGCACCACGGGAGCCCCCAAGGGCGCGACGCTGACCCACGGCAACATCGTCAACAACGGCAATTTCGTCACTTCGGCGATCAAGCTGACCGCCGACGACCGGCTCTGCATACCAGTGCCGCTCTACCACTGCTTCGGCATGTCGATGGGCACGATGGGTTGCGTCTCGAAAGGCGCCACCATGGTTTTCCCGGGAGAAGGGTTCGACGCCGGCGCCACGCTGAAGGCGGTGGCTCAGGAACGCTGCACCGGGCTCTATGGCGTACCGACCATGTTCGTTGCTCTGCTGGATCATCCGGATTTTTCCGCCTTCGATCTCTCCAGCCTGCGCACCGGCATCATGGCCGGTTCGCCATGCCCGATCGAGGTGATGAAAAAGGTGGTGTCGCTGATGCATATGGAACAGGTGACCATCGCCTACGGCATGACCGAGACCAGCCCGGTGTCGTTCCAGAGCGGCGTCGACGACCCCCTGGAAAAGCGCGTCTCGACCGTCGGGCGCATCCACCCCCATGTCGAGGTCAAGGCGGTCGATGCCGATGGCGCTACAGTTGCGGTCGGCGTACCGGGTGAGCTTTGCACGCGCGGCTATTCGGTGATGAAGGGTTACTGGGACGACGACGACAAGACCCGCGAGGCGATCGACGCCGACGGCTGGATGCACACCGGCGACCTCGCCACCATCGACGCCGAGGGCTATTGCAACATCGTCGGCCGGGTCAAGGACATGGTCATCCGCGGCGGCGAGAACGTCTATCCCAGGGAGGTCGAGGAATTCCTCTACCGCCATCCAAAGGTCAAGGAGGTGCAGGTGTTCGGTATTCCCGACGCCAAATATGGCGAGGAGCTGTGCGCCTGGATCGTGCTCAAGCCCGGCCAGATCGCCACCGAGCAGGAGGTCAGAAACTTCTGCGCCGGCCAGATCGCCCATTACAAGATCCCCCGCCACATCCGCTTCCGCACCGAATTGCCGATGACGGTGACCGGCAAGCCGCAGAAGTTCCTGATGCGCGAGGCGATGGTGGAGGAACTGGGCTTGGTGACGCAGAAGACGGCGTGAACGGGTGAACGCTTCGATCTGTCGGTGCGCGAATGCAGCCACGGTTCGCAGCAGCGCGCAGGGGCTTGCATGAGCGGTTTCGGACGTTCGGTGACTTCATATGCGATGCCGCTGGCCGCCTTGGTGATGGCTGTCGCCGTCAGGGCAGGCGGGCTGTCGGCGGACGAAGGTTCGCTGGGCGTCAGGATACTCGTCGGAGCGCTTTCGAGTGCGATCATGTTCACCACCATTTTCGTGGTGCTCGACCACGCCGAGGCGGTGGCTCGGCGTGTAGGAGAGCCCTACGGCACATTGGTGCTGACTTTTGCCGTGACGGCAATCGAGGTGTCGATCATCGTTTCCATGATGCTGCATGGAGAGAACAACCCTACGCTTGCACGTGAGTCCGTCTTTTCAACGGTGATGATTGCATCTACCGGCGTCGTCGGCACGTGTCTTGCGCTTGGCGGCTGGCGCCATCGCAAGCAGGCAATTGTTCGACAAGGGACCAGCGCATATTTGGCGGTTCTGATCGCGCTGACCATCATGACGCTTATTCTGCCGACCTACACACAAGCTACGGGGCCGGGCACATTTTCGGCAGCTCAACTTGGCTTTGTGAGCGTGCTTTCGGTGCTGCTTTATGCAAGTTTTGTGTTCGCGCAGACTGTCCGCCACCGAGAAGACTTTGTCGAAGGGCAGGCCCACGGCGTTTCGCTGCGGACTGCTCCTCACGAAAGCGTCTTTGCCAGCGCTCTGTTGCTGATGGCCGGCCTGATCGGCATTGTCATGCTCGCCGAGCAGGTCGCGGCAAGCGTCGAAGATACGCTCGTTGCCTACCAGGTGACCCAGGCTGACAGTATTGTGGGGGCAATGATCGCCGGGCTGGTGTTGATGCCGGAGGCCATTTCGGCGGTTCGCGCTTCACTCAACAATGAGCTGCAACGCGGTTTGAATGTCGCGATGGGTTCCGCTTGCGCCACAATCGGTTTGACAATACCGGCGGTCGCAGCCGCCAGCCTGCTGACGGGCAGAGGGTTAACCCTGGGGCTTCCAGCGACTGACACAGTGCTTTTGATTTTAGCGCTCTTCATATGCAATGTGAGCTTTAGTACTGAAAGAACAACATTCTTGACGGGCGCTGTCCATATCGTGGTATTTCTTACATACATATTTCTTATATTTGTGCCATGAACTCTGGCTCAGGTTGGCGCTTGAGGGCTGGCTCGCGCTGCGGCTGGGCAATGGCCGACGTCGGCTGTAAACCCCGATTGGCATCCAACATCGGTGGGGCGTCCACGCCGCCATGGCGCTGCATCGTCGAAATGAGCAGATGGTCGAGGGCACAGAATTCGTCCAGGGTGATCGGTCCCTTGCCGCGCGGATGGCCGTGCCCCTGGGCGGTGACGAATTCCTCTTCGAACAGTTTCTGCCTGATCAGGCCACTCGAACGTCTTCCGCGGCTCCGATGAAGAGATCGATGTCGCCCTGCTCCAGGTGCTCGACGATCCTCGGCTTGTCGGGCACCGTAAAGGCGACCTTTGCGTTGGGAGCTTGGGATTTGAACCGCGGAATGAGGTCCGGAGCCAGGATCGCTGCCGGATTGTCCGTTGCGGCAATGCGATAGACACGTTTGCTTGTGGCGGGGTCGAACAGATGAGCAGTATTCACGAAATCGCTCAACCGAGCAGCCGGACGAGTTCGGGCTCAAGTGCCAGGGTCGTTCAGCAATTGACGCAGCCGCGTCAGGCGGGCCGACAAGGCCGATTGGGTAATGTTCAATCTCGACGCCGCATGGGTGACGTTCTGGTGCTTCAACAGCGCATCGAGTGTCAGCAGCAAGCCAACGTCGAAATCCGATAGCCGTTTTGTCAATGGGACCTCGAACCAGCAGGCGCTATTCAATCGGTAGCGCTCTCTAGCACGGTTCCGGAGATTGAAGGACAATGGCTTCGAAGTTTACTGCCGCCTATGGCGATTTTGCGACAGGTGCTGCTCCTCGCCACAACGCGGCCCGACCGTTCCAGATGGCACGACTGTTTCCAGCCAGAGGTCCTAACGACGATCGGCCCGCATCTCCGTCGACTTCGGCGCCGTGCCGGGTTCTTGAACGAGCGGTCCGAGCAGCACTTCTCCGAACAGTGGCTGGTAGCGGCGGCGCACGGCCGGGTCTTCCTTGAAGGACAGTGCGTACTGGCCGATCTGGTGGAAATAGGTGATGCGCGCCCGCACGATGCTCTCGTCTTCCGAATAGCCCATGGCGCGGAACGCCCGGATGAGCAGCGCGATGCGCAGATCGTCGATGTCCTTGACTTCCTGAGCGAGCTTTTTCGATGTCCGTGACCAATCGCGAACAGCCAAGTCAAGCAGCGGGCTGAAAGGGGCTTCATCCACCCAGACATGCACGATGTCGGTGAAGAACTGCAGGCCGTCTATGTCGTGGATCTCGCGCATCGCCCAGAACGGCGCGCAATTGCTGTTTCGCCATTCCTGCAAGAGGCCGCCGCGAAGGTCCGCCAGGCTGGCAAAATGGAAATAGAAGCTGCCCCGCGTGACCTTCAACTGCTGCGCCAGGCGGTCGATCTTGACCTCGCCGATGCCGCGCTTTTCCAGCACCTTGCGCGCCGCCGCAATCCAGGCCTCACGGCTGAGCGTCTGCCGCGCCGCTTTTGATCGCACCGCCGGTCGAGGCGGTCGTTTCGTTTTCGCCAGCACGCCTTTCCCGTTCATGAAATTCGAGACCTTCGTCGCCGCGCGCAACGCGCATGGCCGATTCGCCTATCGAACCGCCCCGTGACTGCTTCGCAATTCTCCGTGTCACCGTCTATCGCCGGATACGCATTTTCAGGGCAGTGCACTGATCCGCTCCAGCATCAGCGTGAAGAACGGCGCCGGATCGATCCGGCGCAGGACATTGCAGTTCTTGCGGCGGCCGGTGACGTGCCACCAGTCGACGACGGTCATGCCTATGGTTTCGGGCGAGACGATATCGACCGTCACGGCGCACTGGCGCTGCTCGTAGATCCCCGGGGCCAGAAGGTAACCGGTGACGCACGCATCGTGGATGGGACGCGCCGCCGTCGCGAATTTGTGGGTGCCGTATTGGCGATAGAAGTCGGCCATGTTGGCGGCCTCGATCGCCGCGCGACTGCCGGTGGCGCGCAGGGCGTCGAGCCATTCAGGCGTCATCAGGGCAGTGTAGGTGCAGTCGATGCCGGCCATCGTCACCGGGACGCCGCTGTCGAACACTTTGTGCGCGGCATGCGGATCGACAAAGATGTTGAACTCCGCGGCAGGCGTGGCATTGCCGCCTTGAAAAAAGCCCCCGCCCATCAGCACGACTTCGCGCAGCCGAGGGACGATTTTCGGTTCCATGGTCATGGCCATGGCCAGGTTGGTCATCGGCCCGAGCGTGCAGACGGTCAACGCGCCTTCCGGCGCATCCATGATCGTGCGCACCAGGTAATTGACTGCGTGCTCGCTCTGCAGCGGTGTGACGGGTTCGGGCAGATCGGCGCCGTCGAGGCCCGTTTCGCCGTGAACATACTCGGCCGTGATCAGCTTGCGCACCATCGGCGCCGGGCAGCCGGCATAGACCGGCACATCGGGTCGTCCGGCAAGTTCCACGACCTTGAGCGCATTCTTCGACGTTAGGGCAAGCGGCACGTTGCCGCCGACTGTCGTGATGCCGACTACCTCGAGTTCGGCTGGCGAGCCTAGCGCGAAAAGGATCGCGAACGCGTCATCCTGACCTGGGTCGGTGTCGATGATTATCTTGCGTGGTGCCATTGTGCCGCGTTTTTCCCGTTGCGCTCGAAAGCCTATTGCTGAGGCGATTTGGATGTGTAGAAATACAGTACTGTATCTTATGTTCAAGAGAAGGTGTTCGAATGGACGCACGCGGCGACTTTTCCGAAATTCCGATCATCGATGTGTCGGCGCTCTATGGCGATGACCAGGAAGCGATCGCCGCGACGGCGGCGACACTGCGCCGCCATCTCGAGACGATCGGCTTCCTCTATGTCGTCGGGCATCCGATCCCGCGTGCCGACGTCGAAGCGGTTCGCGAAGCCAGCAAGCGCTTCTTCGCTCTGCCCGAGGAGCAGAAACTGGCGCTGAAGATCGACAGGAATTTCCGCGGCTACCTGCCCTTTGCCGGCTCGACGATCGTGACGTCGTCGGTGGCGACAGTAAGCAAGCCGAACCAGAGCGAATCGATCTTCTTCATGCACGAGGTCGAGGCCGACGACCCCAGGACATTGGCCGACAAGCCGCTGCAGGGTCCCAACCAGTGGCCGGACGAGGCAACGCTTGCTGGCTTCAGGCCAACGATTGAACGCTATGTCGATGAGATGAGCACACTGGCCCGCAAAATGGTCGGCGCCATCGCTCTTTCGCTTGGACTTCCGACCGACAGTCTCGACCGTTATTTCGATCAGCCGACAACCTTCCTGCGGTTGCTGCACTACCCGACGCAGCCGCATGAGGAGGGGCTATTCGGTTCGGCCCCTCACACCGATTACGGCTTCATTACACTGCTGGCGCAGGACAATGTCGGCGGCCTGGAAGTCAAGAACAAGGCGGGCGAATGGGTTCCCGCGCCTCCGGTCCCGGACTCCTTCGTGATGAATGTCGGCGACATCCTGGCGCGCTGGTCGAACGACCAGTTCGTCTCGACGCCGCATCGCGTCATCAACCGGTCGGGGCGCGAGCGCTATTCCCAGCCCTTCTTCTTCGACCCGTCCATGGATGAAACGATCGAGGCGCTGCCGGTCTGCGTGCCGGCCGGTAGCCAGCCGAAATATGAGCCGGTGCTCTACGGCGACTATCTGATGGAGCGCATCGACAAGAACTACCATTACCGCAAGAAAAAGGCTGCGGAAGCAGCCGGTACATAGACGGATCAATGCTTGGCTGCGGCGATGAGGACGCGAGGCCCTGATTGGAGAGCAGACTGCAGGAAACGTTGTAATCAAAAAAGGGGAACGAAAATGAGAGCACATTTACAGATGGCAGGTTTGGCGCTGGCCGCACTTGCCATAGTCTGGAGCGGACCTTCAGGCGCCGCCAAGGTGACGAAATCGGCCGAGGTTCAGCAGACCGGCATGCTGACCGTCGCCAACACGCTGGACTATGCGCCTTTCGAGTATCTCGACGCCGACGGCAAACAGACCGGGATTATCATAGAACTGGCCGGTGAGGTGGCCAAGCTGGTCGGCGCCAAGCTGGACGTGGCGCGCACACCTTTCCCCTCGATGATACCGGGCCTGGCGGCCGGCCGTTTCAAGGTCGCTTGGGAGACTTTCTCCGCCACGCCGGAGCGGCTCAAGCAGGTCGATTTCGTCATGTTCCTGAAGGCCGGCCTGGCTGTTTCGACGTCGCCGGACAAGAAGGCGAGTTTCAGCGGCGACACCCCGCTCTGCGGCAAGCGGATCGGCGTTTCGGCAGGCAGCGCATCGGATTTCCTGGTCGACAAGCTGAGCACGGATTGCACCGGCAAGGGCCAGGCAGCCATCGAAAAATCGGTCTTCAACTCGTCGACGGATATCGTCCAGGCGGTGCTGTCCGACCGCGTCGACGCCCGCATGGACGATGCGACCGCCTCGAGCTATTTCGAGGTCACCAGCAAGGGCCAGCTCGTGGTGCTGCCGACCCTCTATGAAGTCGCGCCGCTCGGCATGGCGATCGCCAAGGACGACAAGGAGACCGCCGATATGATGGTGGGCGCACTCTCCGAGCTGTTCAAGAACGGCACCTACAAGGCTATTCTCGACAAATACGGCATGGGCGCCTACGCGATCAAGGAGCCCTATTTCGTCGGCAGCATGGAGGCGTTGCGCGCCGACTGACAAAGTTTTGTCCAGTCGGACGCACTTTGTTCTAAAACTTTGATCATGCTTTCCGAAATCATTTGGGGCTGATGCGATAGCGGTTGTCGGCGTCCGGTCTCGTGCCGGGCGCCGCTTCCGGATCAAGACCAGGAGAAGCAGCGATGGGCGCGGCCCACCCAAACGAGATACGCATCGAGCCGGGCGTCGCCGAGGCGGTTTCGCGCCTGACCGTCATGCCGCAGCGCCGCTACGGCATCTGGGTCGGCACGGCGCTGGCCCTGCTGGTGGCATTCCTGATCATCCGGGCCTTCGCCAGCAACCCTGCCTTTGCCTGGCCTACGGTGGTGAGTTACCTCCTGCATCCCTCTGTCATGCGCGGCCTTGGCAACACCTTGATGCTCACCGCGGTGATCATGATATTGGCGATCGTTGTCGGCACGGTCATCGCCATCATGCGCGTGTCGCCAAGCCCGGTGCTGCGTGCCTTCGCGGGTCTGTACGTCTGGTTTTTCCGTGGCGTACCGGCCCTGATACAGCTGATCTTCTGGTTCAACCTGTCGCTGCTGGTGCGCGAAGTCTCGTTGACCATCCCCTTTGTCGGCACGCTGTTTTCCGTGCGCACCAATGATTTCATGACTCCGTTCTTCTCTGCCGTCGTCGCCCTTTCCCTGTGCGAGGCGGGCTACATGGCCGAGATCATCCGGGCCGGCATCAAGTCGGTGCCGTCGGGCCAGGCTGAGGCGGCGAGCGCGCTTGGCATGCCGTACCGCATGATCCTGAAGCGCATCACGCTGCCGCAGGCGATGCGCTTCGTACTGCCGCCAACCGGCAATGAGGCCATTAACCTCCTGAAGATGACGTCGCTGGTGACATTCATCGCCGTCGACGACCTGTTCTATTCGGCGCAGAGCATCTATGCGCGCACCTTCGAGACGATCCCGCTTCTGATCGTGGTCGCCTTCTGGTATCTCGCGGTAGTCAGCATCATGTCGGTGGGACAGCATTTCCTCGAGCGACATTTCGGTCGCAGCGATACGCGCCGCGATGCCGTGACGATGCGCTTCCTGCGCAACATCATCAGCCTGCGTGGCATTTCCCGATGAGCGACGTGAAGGACGAAAATCGCGCCCGCTTCGGCGTCCCAGCCGACTCCATGGTTTTCGCGCGCGGCGTGCGCAAATCCTATGGTCCGCTCGAGGTTCTCAAGGGTGTCGATCTCGACGTACCCGTCGGATCGGTCGCCTGCATCATCGGCCCTTCGGGTTCCGGCAAGAGCACATTCCTGCGCTGCATCAACCATCTCGAGAAGCTCAGCGCCGGCATCCTGCTCGTCGACAGTCAGTTCGTCGGCTACGACCTTAGGGACGACAAGCTCTACGAGGTCAAGGACGACCTGCTTTGCCGGCGGCGCGCCGAGACCGGCATGCTGTTTCAGTCGTTCAACCTGTTCTCCCACATGACCGTGATGGAGAATTTGATTGAGGCGCCGACGCAGGTTCGGCGCATCCCCCCGGACGAGGCAAAGGCCGAAGCGGAGATTCTGCTTCGGCGCGTCGGTCTCCTGGACAAGGTCGACCGGTATCCGAGGGAACTGTCCGGCGGCCAGCAGCAGCGTGTCGCCATCGCGCGCGCGATGGCGATGAAGCCGAAAGTCCTGCTCTTCGATGAGCCGACATCGGCGCTCGACCCCGAACTCGTTGGCGAGGTGCTGCAGGTCATGCGCGATCTGGCCGAAAGCGGCATGACGATGGTCGTGGTCACCCACGAGGTAGGCTTCGCCCGCGAGATCGGCGATCAGCTGGTTTTCATGGATGGCGGTGTGATCATCGAACGCGGCGCTCCGCGCGAGATGATTGCCAATCCGGTATCGCCCCGAACCCGCGAGTTCCTGTCGCGGGTGCTTTGACGGCAAGAGAATCCACCCAAGAGAAGATCCACAAAAAAAGCGCGGGCCATGGCCCGCGCCTTCGCATATTCAGCCTTCCAAAGAGCTCAGTCCTTCTCGAAGATGCGCGCCTTGGCGACGACGCCGGCAATGGCGCCGCCGATCAACGGTGCCACGATGAACAGCCAGAGCTGGCCGATCGCCGCAGTTCCCGAAAACAGCGCCGGACCGATCGAGCGGGCCGGGTTGAGCGACGTGCCGGTCACCGGGATGATGGCGAAGTGCAGCCCTGCCAGCGTCAGGCCGATGACCAGTCCGGCGAACGCCGTCGAGTGCTTTTCGGCCGTGACGCCAAGGATCACGGTGACGAAGGTGAAGGTGCCGATCACTTCCCACAGGAAGGCCGAACTGACACCCCATTTCGTCACATCCCAGCCATTGGCGCCGAAGCCGGTGGTGTGTCCGCCAACCTGGCCGGAGACGATGATCCACAACGCCAGTGAAGCAAGGACGCCGCCGATGACCTGCGCGATCCAGTAGGGGATGACGTCCTTGGCCGGCAGGCGGCCGGCAAGGAAGACGCCGAGCGTCACCGCCGGGTTGAGATGCGCGCCCGAAATGGGGCCGATCGCATAGGCCGCGGCGATGAGGCCGATGCCGAACGCCAGACCGATCCCTTCCTGGCCAAGCGGCAGCGCGCCGCCGAAGCCGCCCGTCACCACAGAAGCCGTACCGATGAACACCAATAGAAATGTGCCTAGAACTTCCGCCAGATAAGTCTTCATTGCCCTCTCCTCGTGTCGATCCGCCGGTTCACCTTTTCGCGCCGCGAATCACAATCGGAAGAGTATTCGCAACCAGAAAAGTTGGAAAGCAGAGCGGTTGTGCCGGCCGACCTGCTTGTGCGCGCCGGTTGCGCGCTCTAGAGCAGGGCCGGAATAATTTTCTGCGTGACGGAACAAGACAATGCGACTGGGCGGAAGGCTGGCTGCGGCCATCGAAGTGCTGGAAGACATCGGCCGGAGCCACCGGC
>NZ_RZRW01001120.1:0-1028 GCF_003998745.1 Mesorhizobium sp. M7A.F.Ca.US.014.04.1.1
GCTATGAACCGCACCACTTGGCCCGTGGCCGGATCGATCCCGAGCGCGATGAAGTCGTTGCCATGACGGCCGGAGATTTCCCGGACGCGCGCCGGATCCCGCGCCAGATCGAAGATATAGGCCTCGACCTCCGCATGGTAGCGGAACAAGAAGATCGGGATCGACCATTGGTGGCCGCCGATGAACTGGTAGGCCTGGGTCATGAGCCCGGCCATCACCTCGCCGAACAGCCCTTTCTTGGCGGTGGCGGGCAAACAATTTGGATACTGCGCATTGCCACCTGGGCCGTCGGCATCGGGATGCAGGTCTATTCGGGCGGCACTGTGAAACACGTCACGCGCGTCGAAGTGCGCGGATTCGAAATAGGGCCGCAGTTCAGCGACGACATCATCATCGATCGGCGCCGCCTGCTCGAACAGCAGATGTCCGTAATTGCCATTCACCCGCGCAGCTCCGCGCAGCCAACGGTTGAGGAGCGGTATTGGCGGGGGACAGTTATGAAGCATCTGTGTTGGCACTCACTAGGTTGAGGTCTGCGCGATGTTCAGTATCGTGTGTTGGACCATGCGCAACGCTTGATTATTTTTCGCCTTAAAAACGATGAAAGGGTTCATAGTCAGGCTCTATTATCAAGTGCCGGTGCCGACAACGGACATGTTGCGCGGATTGCGCGCGGCGTCGCTGACTCCCAAAGCGCTGGCCACTCTTTTTACGGAATTGCATGCGAGCCTACAGCTCGCCAAATTAGCCTGCAGCAAAAGTGACTGGGCGAATCGATGGCGCAACTAACAACCACTGACATGGCGTTGATTGACAACATCTTTGGGATGTACGGGGGCTACGTGCTGGACTTCAGCAACGACCGGTTCGCAGCGTTCTTCAATCGTGATCTTAAGATCGACATCTACCACGACCGCTACGCAATACATGGAACGTCCAAGGGGAAGCACTTCCGCGCCTTTCTCGAAATAGCGCCCAGTACCGAGGTAGTGCGGACGCTCACGGCCCTGTGGGAGTATCGCGAAGCG
>NZ_RZRW01001121.1:0-1028 GCF_003998745.1 Mesorhizobium sp. M7A.F.Ca.US.014.04.1.1
GGCCAAGCACGACGAGTTCGCAATTAGGGCGGTTACATCCTGAGAATCGACCGCCACTGTGCCAACCTGGGATTCAAAGGATAGTTCCTACTTTTCGAAGATCGTACTGCGCGAACTAGTCCATGAGGTCTAATTGTTGCGCTGTCGTTTTGCGAGTAGTGTAAAAGTTTGGGCACTAGGCCCACCCTCGTGCCCAGATTGGTCGGCACGGTTCTGTCACCGTCGCTTGGTATCCGACCGTGTCGACCACCATGTGACGTGCCAACCCCGCCCGCCAGGCCGGCGTCCATCTCCGAAGCACCCCGCCAAAGGGCGCCGGCCACTTTGAGATATCGTTGATCGCCGCTCCCGTTCCTGCTATGTTCACGCCATGGGATGGACGTTTGGTTCATTGATCGAAAGCGGCATGACGGCGCATTGCGCCCGCTGCAATCATTCCGCACGCTCGACCTGGAGGCGCAGCGCGAGCGGTACGGCGCTGATGCGCCAGCGATGGCCGCTGATCTCGCGCCTAGATGCGCTGCTCGAATTGCGAACAGCAAGCGTCGGTTTCAGCTATTGCCCGACCCGACGAAGCATTCCGGCATGGGGCAGGCGAATGCTTATGCCAAGGCCAACGAAGGGCGGTAGGCCAATCCGGCTTGTCAGTAACGGCAAACCCGAACGCGTTCCAGCACCCGGTGGTGATGGTGCCAGTGCTTGACCCACTTCACGCGGCAATGGTGACGATGCCGGAAATAGTAGCGATGCGGGTAGCGGACCACGTAGCCAGGATAGCGGGGGCCGTAGTAGCGGCCGCCATAGTCGTAAAACGGACCTCCGCCGTAGAAGGGGCCACCGCCGAACGGACCAAAGCCGCCGAACGGACCAAAAAAGCCGATGCCAGAACCGAAGTGTGCATCCGCAGGCGCGACCGTGGCTGCGGCGCAGGCGATGGCGATCACGGAAGCAAGGAACAGTTTTCTCATAGCAACCTCCCTGAGGTCCCTTCAGCCGAGAAACTTCCGCAGGAGCCGTATGTTCCCGAT
>NZ_RZRW01001122.1:0-1017 GCF_003998745.1 Mesorhizobium sp. M7A.F.Ca.US.014.04.1.1
TCGCAGCACCGCTGATGGTGGTGCGCGGCGATGGCGCGCTGGTTTCAGCCGCTTTTGCCCGCCAGCGACCGAGCGAGACCATCCTGTCCGGCCCGGCCGCCAGCCTGGTCGGCGCCCGCCACATGACCGGGCTCGACAATGCTGTGGTGTCCGACATCGGCGGCACCACCACCGACGTCGCCGTGCTCGACGGCGGCCGTCCCAGGCTAGATCCGGAAGGCGCCACCGTCGGCGGCTTCCGCACCATGGTCGAGGCCGTCGCCATGCGCACCTTCGGCCTCGGCGGCGATTCCGAAGTGGCGCTGGAGGATGGCGCGCTCAACCCCAGGATCCTGCTCGGGCCGCGCCGCCTGGTGCCGCTGGCGCTGGCCGGCATGGCGCATGGCGTAGCGCTGATTTCAGAGCTGGAGCGTCAGCTGCGGGCACCCAATCCCGGCCGTATGGACGGCCGCTTCGCGGTGCGCACCGGCGTGCCGGACCGGCTCGCCGCCGGCCTGACCGGCGCCGAAGCCAGGCTCTACGAGCTGATTGGTGCCGTGCCGCTCGCCGTCGACAGGCTTTTGACCTCGAACGCGCAGAACGCGACGCTGAACCGGCTGGTGTCGCGCGGGCTGGTGCATGTCGCCGGCTTCACCCCGTCGGACGCCGCCCACGTGCTGGGCAAGCAGGCGAACTGGGATCCCATCGCCGCGCGCCTCGGCGCCGAACTGTTCGCCCGCAAGCGTGACGGCCGTGGCCAGAACATCGCCGCTTCGCCGGAAGCGATCTCGGAACGGGTGCTGGTGACGCTGACGCGCTGGTCGGCCGAATATATCCTCGAGACCGCCTTTGCCGAGGATGGGCTCGATGGCGCCGCGACAGTGGCGCACGCCCTGGTGCAGCGCGCGGTCGACGCGCATCCCGGCATCGCCCGCCTGAGCGTCGCGCTCGACCGCCCGGTCATCGGCCTCGGCGCCTCGGCGCCGCTGCACTATGCCGGCTTGGCCGAGCGCGGTGGCGACATCGGTATCCCTGGGC
>NZ_RZRW01001123.1:0-1011 GCF_003998745.1 Mesorhizobium sp. M7A.F.Ca.US.014.04.1.1
CGACAGGGACAGCGTCAGGTCCACGGTGCGCTCCACCATCAGTTCCATTGGCTGACCAACAGTTGTGAGATCGTGCGACGGCCAGGAGGCCATCGCGATGTCATCGAAACCAACGACGGACAGACGGTCCGGTATCGAAAGGCCGAAATCGCGTCTTGCCGCGTCCATGGCGCCGATCGCCAGGATGTCGTTCGCACAGAAAAGCGCAGTCGGTGGTTCGTCGGACGAGAGAAACCCATGCGCGGCGGCATAGCCGGCCGCGTAGCTGAATTCCTGCCCTACGCTGCTGAGAGGAGCCTGCACGCCTCTTTCCAGGCAGCGGGCATGAAAACCCTTCCAGCGATCGACGTTGGTCGAGGCATTCGGCAAGCCGGCGACATAGGCCAGGCGCCTGTGTCCGAGATCGATCAGGTGGTCGGCGACCGTCCTGCCGCCGAGTTCATTGTCGCAGGTCACCGCATAGGAGCGCTGGCTGGCATCGTAGCGGTTGAAGAACACGACGGGTGTACCGACCTTGCGGCAGGCATCGGACGATGCCGAAGAAAGCGTCGTGGCCAGGATGATCACCACGTCGGGGTGATAAGAGAGCAGGACGCGAAGCGTCTCATCCTCGCTGCGCTTTGGATCGGTCACCACCAGCATCACATTCAGGTCCAGAGCTTGCAGCTTTCCCGTCAGCCGCGTCAGCACTTCGGGATAGAATGGATTGGTGATGTCGGACACGACGATGCCGACGATGCGGCTGCTCTTGGTGATGAGGCCGCGTGCGAGCGGATTGGGCTGGTAACCGAGTTCCGCCGCGCGCGCGAGGATTCTCGCGCGCGTCTTTGGCGCGATCACGGCGTCCTCGTAAAAGGCTCGCGAAACCGTGGATACCGACATGCCCAATTGTCTTGCCAAATCTTTCACCGTTATGCGGGGCGTGTGAGGCTGCTTCAGGGCGACTTCGGTCATGGCTGCTAGGCTCCAGTTTTAGCGGCGAACCATGTTTCGACGTGCTTTGTTCAAGGT
>NZ_RZRW01001124.1:0-1011 GCF_003998745.1 Mesorhizobium sp. M7A.F.Ca.US.014.04.1.1
ACATCGACGGCCGCAGCGTTGGTATCGAAAATGTGCACGTCGAGCTGGGCTGCCAGAGCCTTGGTGACCATGGGCATGCCCATCGCACCGAGACCGATGAATCCGTAAGAATTACTAGGCACGCGCGCTCTCCCCGATCGCTGTAAGATGTGACGGCGCGCCTTCGTAGAGGCGGTAGATGCCGGTGCCGTCGATGTCGCCGTGGCCGGCGGCGATAAGCAGATCAAAGAGCTGGGCGGCTTGGCCGGACATTGGGGTCGCCGTGCCCGAACTACGGGCGAGCTCCTGCACCATGTCGAGGTCTTTCAGCAGCTGACGCGCATAGGCCCGCGGCGCGAAATCATGTGCGGCGATACGTGGATAGAGCTGTTGCATCAGAACGCCGTCGGCATGGCCGTATTTCACGCATTCAGGCAGCAGCGCAGCATCCATTCCTGCCGCTTCAGCGAGGCGCACGGCTTCGGCCAGAACAGCATAATTCGTGCCGACCACGAGCTGCGCGATCATCTTGGCAACCGAACCCATGCCTGTCTGTCCGACATGGGTGAACTGGCGGCCGATGTCCTGGATCAAGGAACGGATGCGTGCGATCGCCCAATCCGAGCCGCCGGCCATGATCGTCAGTGTGCCTTCGCCTGCCGCCGAGGGACCACCTGAAACCGGAGCGTCGATCCATTCGCATCCCGTGGCCGCTTGGACGCGCCAACCGATGGACCGGCAGAAATCCGGCGACACGGTTGAGAAATCCACCACGATCTGCGGTGACAGCAGAGCATCCGACAGGCCCGCTTGGCCAAACACCACGGTTTCGACTGCCGCCTGCGACGGCAGGTTGAGGAGCACGAGATCCGCGTCCTCGACACAGTCTTTTGGCGACGCAGCGCCGACTGCACCCGAAGCCATAGCCGCAGCTTGCCGGCCGGCATCGGCGTCGAAGACTCGTAGCTTGTAGCCAAGCCCTGCAAGGCGCGCGGCCATGGGTCCGCCCATCAGGCCGACGCCGATATAGGC
>NZ_RZRW01001125.1:0-1009 GCF_003998745.1 Mesorhizobium sp. M7A.F.Ca.US.014.04.1.1
GTATTCGTCTCGCACCGTCGCGACGGGGTGCTGGCGATATCAGACCGCGTCTACACGATGAAGGACGGCGCGGTCGTCGCCGAACACCGCGCGGCCGAGGTCACCGCGCCGGAGCTGCACGAGATCATGGTCGGGCGCGGCCTGCAGGCCGAATATTACCGCGAGGCTCGCCAGCAGGCGCCGCGCGACACGGTCATGGTCGAGGCCAGGGGACTGGGCGCGAACGGTGCCTATCACGGTGTCGACCTGAAAATCAGGGCCGGCGAGATCGTCGGCATTGCCGGCGTCGTCGGCTCCGGCCGCGAAGAAGTCACGCGCACCATCGGCGGCTTCCTGCAGCACGATGCCGGCGAAATGAAAATCGCCGGTGACGCCGTGCGCTTCGCCTCGCCGGAGCCGGCGGTGCGCAAGGGGATCGGCTATGTGCCGCGCGAGCGCAGGCTCGAAGGCCTGGTGATGTTCCTGTCGATCGCCGAGAACATTTCGCTGGCCGATCTCTCCAGCGTCATGCGCCATGGCGCCATCGACTATGGCAAGGAGCGCCGGCTCGCCGCCGACTGGATCAAGCGGCTGCGCATCAAGGCGCCCGGCCCCGATGCCGCCTGCCGCAAGCTCAGCGGCGGCAACCAGCAGAAGGTGGTGCTGGCGCGCTGGATGACGGCGGGCTCGCGCATCCTGGTGCTCGATCACCCGACGCGCGGCCTCGATGTCGGCGCCAAGGAAGAGGTTTACGAACTGGTCCGCGATCTCTCCGCGCAAGGCGTGGCGATCCTTCTGATTTCCGACACGCTGGAAGAGACGATCGGCCTGTCGCACCAGGTGCTGGTGATGCGCGACGGCGAAATCACCGCGCGCTTCGACGCCACCCCGGGCAAGAAGCCGAACCAGGTTGATCTACTGCGAGCGATGGTATGAACCGATGAGTGAAGGTTTTTCCATCAGGCAGGTGTTCGAAGGCAAGTGGACGCAGGGCGCCATTCCCCTGGTCCTGCTGGTCGCGCTTTTGCTG
>NZ_RZRW01001126.1:0-1008 GCF_003998745.1 Mesorhizobium sp. M7A.F.Ca.US.014.04.1.1
GCCGTAGTCCCTGAAGTTCAGAGTTCCGGCCAGACTTCGGATTCCCGGCGCGTTCCAGTCTCTGTCGATGACTATCGTTTCTTTCTTGAGATCGATCGTGCCATATCCGGCTCGACTGATGCCAAAATGCTTCCCAAGCAATTCCGCTGCCGCAAATGCCAGTTCGGCAGGATCATCGATCTCCCGAATCCTGTCACCCAACCCCGCCAGAAGCTGGAAGCGCTGCACTTCAGACGAACGTTCGCGTGACGTGACTCCCATTTCGCCCCCGGTTGGTCGGACTAGATAATGCCGTCAGTCGCGAAGAGTTCCAGGCGCCGGACAACAGGTCGGGGCTAGGCCGCCGACGCATTGCGAAGAAACTTGCGTCACGACAGCCAAGGACAACTCCATATGCGCCCTCAACGGGCGAACGACGCGCCGTGCATCATAGTTTAATGACACCTGCTGGGCTGTGCCGCATAAAGCCATTGTCAGCGGCTGTGTAACGGGCGCCGCTGCTTGGGAGCAATCCCACTGTAGCCGAATAGGAGCGCCTGATGCTTAGCCGACCAACCCGCACGAATACGGAAGCTCTCTACCCCAGTGACCTGAACATCCTTCGCGACGCGTTCGACGCGCTGTGCCAGGAATTTGCTATCTTGCCCGACACGGCGGCGGCCAACGCCGTAGCGAGAGAGCTGATCAGGTTGTTTGAAACAGGAATGACGGAAGCGGCCACACTGATGATCGCCGTGCGCGCACGTTGGCAAGGCGACTGGGAGATGGGAGGCAGCAATGCTGCCTGAGGTTTGATGATCAAGCGCAATCAACCCGCTGCATCCTTTTCGACACCGCCGCGTTGAGCGTCAAACCTGCCAGAAATGTCCGATGCGCTGGCACAATGACTGGAGCGACCGATGCCGAAATTCCGCTTCGAGTTTATCGAAGGCATGGCCCAGCCTGCAATCTTTGCCGATATGGCTGATCGAGATGAGGCTGTCAGAGAGGCGAAGCGTGCAGCCAAGG
>NZ_RZRW01001127.1:0-1007 GCF_003998745.1 Mesorhizobium sp. M7A.F.Ca.US.014.04.1.1
GGTCCAATAGTGCGGCATTCCATGGTAACGGCCGTACAGGTACCTGATCGCTGCGCTCACCGCGATGGTCCGTCCCCCCGCAGTTTTAGCGTTGTTCAACCGCGCCATCACGTGCGTATCAAATATCCGGCGGCGAAACGCTTCGCACACAGCGGGTGTGTCCGCGAACAACGCGAAAGCAATCTGATCATAGGCGGCAACGTCGATCTTCAGGCGATCCAGCCACCCGAACTTGATATTGAACTGGTCGTTGCCCGACCGATAGCCGACACAAGGTTCTTGGACCACGCCCCATTTTCCAAACCGTTCGACAACACGGCCGATGATATAAACTTGGACGTAGTAATTCTTGAATTCCGAGACATTAGGCTCGGATGCGATCTCATTCCATTTGGCACGGTCTATCACCAGGGCGGACATGAAGCCCAGCAGATCACCCATCGTCGCGAACAGCGTACCGGCATCGGCGATCAGTTGTGTAGGCGGGATCCGACGGATGCCGGTCCGGCGCGTCATCGTCACGTCATAGTCGATCACGCCTAGCGTTAGACCGGTTACGCCGGGCCAACGCCGGATCGCTTCCAGCACCCGTGCTAGCCCGCCCGGTTCCAGATGGTCGTCGTCGCCCATCAGCCAGATGTAATCGCCCTTCGCCGCCTCCACGACCGCCAGGAAATTGCCGTCCACTCCCAAGTTCTTCGGCTGGGAAAGCAAGGTGTAGTGCTTGATGCGACCCTTATAGCCTTCGGCCACGGCGACCGTATTGTCCGGTGAAGCATCATCGCTGACCACGACCTCGATCTCGTCCTCCAAAGCTTGGGCGATGATGCTGTCTAACAATTCCGCCAGCATGGACGAGCGGTTGTAAGTCGGGATGCAGATCGAAATGGTCGGCATGGGTTTCGGTCTGCGGCCAGGATCGGTGGTTACACGGCGAGGCCGGCGCGCGCGATGAGCGGCTGCCACCAATGCTCGCAAGTCGTTCTCGTCCATCGTGCTCTCCTGGA
>NZ_RZRW01001128.1:0-1005 GCF_003998745.1 Mesorhizobium sp. M7A.F.Ca.US.014.04.1.1
GACGGCAGCAATTTCATCGCGCCGACTGTCTTCGGTGCGGTGTCGGACAAGATGACCATCGCGCGTGAAGAGATCTTTGGTCCGGTGATTTCGGCGATGCCGTTCGACACGCTCGACGAAGCCGTGGCGCGGGCCAATGCGACGCCCTATGGCCTGGCGGCCGGCATTTGCACCAGTCATCTTGGCACCGCCCACAAGCTCGCCCGCCGCATCAAGGCCGGCTCGGTATGGGTCAACATGTACCACGCCATCGACCCGGCGGTGCCGTTCGGCGGCATGAAGATGTCCGGCTACGGCCGCGAGGGCGGCATCGAACATCTGCATGAATATCTGGAGACCAAGTCGATCTGGATCCAGACCGACTGAGGGTGCGCTGATATTCAGGTGAGGCCGGGCTGCCAATGGCGGCATTCCCAGCGCACCATTCTCGGCGCTCGTGCAAGGTGCCTGTCCGAAGGCGCGACGCTCAGTTTGCAAGTTCGCGCAAATTGGTGCGGATGAGGTTCATCAGCTGTTCGGAGAAGGAGTGGTGCACATAGCCCCGCGCGGTGATGATGCCGACCGAGCGGTGGGCGTCGCGATGGTCGATCGGCACCACCCGCATACGCTCGTCATTGCGCGAAATGGCGATGCCGGGCACCACGCAGACGCCAAGTCCCGAACACACCAGTGCCACCGCCGTCTGTGCGCTTTCGACCTCGTATTGCGGCTTGAACTCGATGCCTTCCGCCGCCGTCAGCCGATCGACAAGGCCGCGCACGGCGGTCTTGCGGTTGAGCAGGATGAGCGGATAGCGCAGCAGGTCGGAGAGCAGCAGCTTCTTTTCGCCGCCGTATATTTCCGTGGGGATGCAGGCCATCAGCGGATCGTCGAGGATGGACTCGAACTGGAAGTCCGTCAGGTTTGGCAGTTCCGGGCCGATGTAGAACTCGACCTCCTGCTGTTGCAAAAGGCCAAGCGCGGCCTGCGGCGGACTCTCGATGACCTCGACGAGGCTGCGTGGAT
>NZ_RZRW01001129.1:0-1005 GCF_003998745.1 Mesorhizobium sp. M7A.F.Ca.US.014.04.1.1
GTGGGCCTTGTTTGGCGCAAACCGCATGCGGCTTGGCTCCAAGGAGCCTTGCTGATCGCAGGCATGTTCCTTATCTTGTTGTCAGTCGCATTGGTCGGAGCAAGCGCTGGTGGCGAGTTCTACGAACGGCAATTGAACGTCATGTTGTTCGTGGCCATCACAGCCATCATCATCTTCGGGATCCCCTTGGCCTGGACGATGACGATCGCTGCGCTGGCGCTCGGACTTTATCTCATGCTTCAACTGCAGAACCCGGCCATCGCGCATGGGAGTGCAGTAGCTGGAACGCTGTTCTTCGCCAGCGGTATCTTTGCAACGGTGGCCGCGCGGCGCATCATGACAATTCTCGCTCAAAAGACTTTCCTGTTTGAGCTTCGCGACCGACGCAGGGTCGCCCAACTGGCGAAAGCGAATGATCGACTGGTACTCCTGGCGAGGACCGATCCACTCACCGGCATCTCCAACCGTCGCTGGATGACGGAAACACTCGAGCGCCTATGGGGAAGCGACAAACGTTGCCTTGCCGGTGCCGCGATGCTGATGTGCGACATTGACAACTTCAAGAAGCTAAACGACCACCTCGGCCATGCGGAGGGAGATCGGTGTTTGGTAAAGGTCGCAACTATCTTGAAGGAAAACGTGAGGCGTGATCGCGATCACGTTGCCCGTTATGGCGGCGAAGAATTCCTCGTGCTCCTGCCCGGGGTGAACGAGGAAGAGGCCGCCGCTGTGGCTGAACGAATGCGTAAGAGCGTCGAGGCTGCCGCTTTGCCCAACCCTGGATCCCGTGTGTCGCGCTGGGTCACCCTGAGCATTGGAGTTGCCGTTCAGACCGCTGAGGCGATCTCGCCGGAGCAGTTACAGCAACGGGCGGATGCCGCACTTTACCTTGCCAAGCAGACGGGCCGCAACAGGGTGCTGCTTCACAGACCGGAGTTATCCGCGCGCAAACATATTCGGCCGGGCAGCCTTGGGGCATAGGCCGTGCGTGGCCGAGTTTCCGGG
>NZ_RZRW01000113.1:0-12605 GCF_003998745.1 Mesorhizobium sp. M7A.F.Ca.US.014.04.1.1
CCCCAGCGTGGCCCCCTGCCGGACGATATGGATGACACGCGCGAACGGCTCCTCGATCGACGGGTCGGAACCGTAGCATTGGCTGGCATGCACCACCCAACCGGTCGAGCTTTTGCGAAATGTCGCCTGCTCGCAGCCGAGATCGGGGAACGACAGCGACGCCTGGTCCACTGTGAACACAGTCTCGCGTTGGATGTCGGGAGCCGCGTGGCAGTTCAGCCTGTCGCTAGACCATGTCCCAACATAAGGCGGCGCCGCCAGCGCGGAGCCACCGGCGAATGCGGATATTGCCGTCGTCATCACCAAACGCCGCATCACCACTCCTTCGATCAGTGCGCTCGACCATACAGGCTGGTGGGATTTTGCGTGGACAAGTTTTGTCCAGGAGCGGACAAACGCCGCCGTTCCGGATTTTGCTATGCTTTTGCGCGGATGATGCGACTGTGCGGGCCGACTCAACGCTTTCCCAGAGACATTGGATGATCACCCGCATACTGGCCTTTTTCCTCCTGGGCCTGCTCGGCCCGATGCAGGCGGCCTTGGCAAAAGAATGCCTCCTGAGTCACGCCACCTATCAGGAGCCGCGCTCGGGTGCCGTCGTGCAATTCCGGCCGCTCGCCAACGAGCCGGCGGCGCTGACGGCCGAAGTGTTTTCGCTGGCCGTGCCCAAAGCCGGCACGAGCCTGCCCGCCGACATCACCTGGACCAACGGCAAGAATTCCTTCCCGCTCGGCACCATTCGCCACGCCTGCACCGACGACGACCGGGAAGGCGGCCTGCAGGACGGTAGCGGATTGTGCAGGCTATGGGAGGGCCAGGTCTATGCCTTGACCGGCGGCGGCGCCGAGCAGTTGAATTCGCGCGAAGCGACACCGGCGCCGAGAGGGCTGCTCTTGCCCGGTTTCGGCGTGGCTTTCACCGAAGGAGCCGATTTCGCCAATGCCAATCCAGGCGGTTCGGCCTGGGACGCCTTCATTTTAACAGGATGCAGCGATGAATAGCGTGCGATCGACCATCTGGGCCAGTGCCCTGCTTGCATCCGCGACGATACCAGCCATGGCGGACGAGCCGGCGCCGTCGCGCCCGCCCATCGACAAATGCGCCTGGGAAAAATTGTCTGACAAAACTGTCGGGCTGGCCGCCTGGACGCAGCGCTGCGATTTCGGCTTCCGCCAGATCCATTTCGAATTCGCCGGCAAAGCGCTCGCCATCAAATACAGCGACGGCGGCGCGGCTGACCCTCTTGTCGAGGTCTTTGACATCAAGCCTGGCGAAACCGCCGAGGCTGCGTTGCAGCGCCTGTTCCTGGAAAAGACCGACAAGGCCGTCAGCGCCCGCTGTGTGCTGGCGCCTTACACCGAGGGCACGGTACCCGCCGGCGTCAAACGCTACACATTCAGCCCCGACGCCGCCTATGCGAAAGAGCTGAAAGCACTTGCCAGCTCCGACGAGATTCCCGAACCGCCCTGCGGCGACTGGGGTGAAATGCCTGACGGCATGCAGTATTTCGAGGTGCCCGCGGGTGAGGGGTACAGCCTGCTTTTTGTGCGCATCGGCCAGGACGAGCCATTGTTTGACGAGCAGACGCTACGCGTCTTGCCGAGGGGGTGAGAAGCGCTTTCTCGCCAGGTCAGGCGGATTCGGTCACCGCACCGATCCGCCGGTAGACGAATGCTTCTTCTCTCGAAGGAACTGTGGCAATGCGCTTGGCTTCGTCGATCAGCATTGCCATGCGAGCATGGATCGGCGATTTCGCGCAAGCCGGGTCCGTTGCAGCGGCATCGCCGGCGATCGCCATCGCCTGGCAGCGGCAGCCGCCCCAGTCGATCTCGCGCCGCTCACAGCCGCGGCATGGCTCCTGCATCCAGTCCGTACCGCGAAAGGCATTGAACGCCGGGGAATCGGCCCAGATCGAGGACAGCCTGCGTGGTTCGAAACGCTCGAAGCTGAGCGACGGGATCGTCTGTGCGGCATGGCAGGGCAGTACGGTGCCGTCAGGCGTCACCATGAAGGCGTCCCGCGCCCAGCCGCCCATGCACGGCTTGGGATAGATCGCGAAATAGTCCGGCGTCACAAAATCGATGTTGATGATGCCGGCCAACCGCTCCTGTGCCTCCGCGACGATCTCCGCCTGCCTATCGACCGCTTCACGCTCCGGCATCAGTTGATCGCGATTGGTTAACGCCCAGCCGGCATATTGCACATTGGCGATCTCGAGCCTCTCCGCGCCCAACGAAAGGGCGAGATCGATGAATTCCGGCACCTCCTCGATGTTATGGCGATGGATCGGCGCGTTGATGGTTAGAGGCAGACCGGCCGCGCGCGCGCGGCGTGCCGTCTCCAGCTTCTTTTCGTGGGCACCCTTGTGGTTGCCGATGCGATCCGTGGTCGCCGGCCGCGCGCCCTGAAAGCTCAGTTGCAGATGGTCTAGACCGGCTTCGGCAAATGCCTCGACACGGCCCTCGACGATGCCAACGCCCGCGGTAATCAGATTGGTGTAGACGCCGCGCCCCGCAAGCCCGGCGATCAATTGCTCGAGGTCGCGGCGCAGTGTCGGCTCGCCACCGGACAGATGCACCTGGAGCACTCCGAGATCGGCGGCCTCCGAGAACAGGGCGAGCCAGGTCTCTGTGTCGAGTTCGCGATTGGCCTTGAGCAGTTCGAGCGGATTGGAGCAATAAGGGCATTGCAGCGGGCAGCGATGCGTCAGTTCCGCCAGCATGCCGATTGGAGGGAGGAGGGGCGTGCTCATAGCCTCACCAGCAGCTTGTCCGACCATTCCTGCAGGAAGGCGATGACGTCGGTCGCCACGGCCTCCTGTTCGGCCTCATAATCGGCGGCAAGGCCGGCAATGATGTCGCCGACCGTGGACCGTCCATCGCAGCGTCGCAATATGTCGAGACTGACATCGTTCGGCCAGAATATCTTTTCCGGTGAAAGCACGGCGAATGCCTGCCGCAAGGGATCGTATTGTATGCGCACGTGCTTCGGCAGCGAAGGTACCGATCGCAACGACACCACAGCTCTTTCGCGCAGCGCCGTCATAGGGCTGCCTCGGGCTGGAAGGCGCCGGGCGGTATGTTTCCCCGCTCGCCATAGGCGTGTTGAAGCGCGTCAAGCATGGCCCAGAGTATATCGCATTTGAACACCAGTGCATCGATTGCCTGCTGCTGGCGCTCCGCCGTATCGGCGTGGCTGAGCACGTAGGCAAGGGCGAAGTCGGCGTCACGCGAGGCCTGTTCGGGCCGTTGCTTGAAATAGGCAAGCGTATCCTCGGTGATGTAGTCGTATTTGGCCAGCATTGCCGGCACCCGCTCGCCGATGATGAGTGGCGAAAACATCTCGGTCAGCGAGGACGCGACCGCCTCGAACAGCGTCCGGTTTGTGCAAAAGGAAAGGTAAGCGCCCACCGCGAAGCGTGTCGCCGGCAGTGCCAGCCTTTCGCTCTTCACGGCCTCGGCGTCCAGGCCGAGTGAAGTTGCCAGATACAGCCAGCGCGCGATGCCGCCGCTCCAGCCGTCCTCGCCGTCATGATCCTCGATCCGCTTGCGCCACGCGGCACGAAACGCTGGATCCTCGGCATGTACGAGTATCATGGCATCCTTGCGTGGGATGACCGCCTGATAGCAATAGCGGTTCAGCGCCCAAGCCTTCATCTCGGCCTTCGACAACGCGCCGCTGGTCATCCTGTGGTGAAAGGGATGACGATTGTGATAGCGCTCGGCGCCAACCTGCCTCAATACGGCTTCGAGAGCGCTCGTGGAGAGTCCGCCTTTGGCTGCATCGCGGAAGTCGCTCAAAATTCCATCTCCATACCGTCGTTTGCGATTTCCCAGCCTGCCGCCTTGACCGCCGCGTGCTCGGCGGAATTCTCGTCTAGGATGGGGTTGGTGTTGTTGATGTGGACGAAGACGCGACGGCCGACCTTCACATCGGCCAAGCCCGCAATCGAACCCAATTCTCCCGAGATCGCCAGATGCCCCATGCGCGAGCCGGTTTTCTGACCGACGCCGGCGACGATCATCTCGTCGTCGGTGTAGACCGTGCCGTCGAACAAAAGACAGGCGGCATCGGTGAGACGCGCGCGCAGCCGCGCATCGATGCGCGCGCAGCCTGGGATATAGAAGACGGAGCCGCGGCTGCCGATGCCGGCAATTCGGACTCCGATCGTGTCACCTGCGTCGGAGCTGAAATTGGCATCCGGATGGTCTCTATCCTCCAGATAGAGTGCTATCTTCCCGGGCACGGCAAAGGGCTCGATCATTACGCCGGTATCGCGGCCTTCTGCGTCGCAGATGGCCAACTCTTTCGCCGGCGGCAGGATGCGCCGCGGCACAAGCGCTGGATCGAGAACGTTGAAAATCGAATTCGCCTCCAGCGTCGCCAGAACCTGCGCCGTTGCATAGATGGCGAAAGGCTGCCGCTCGCGCAGGCTGAGCAGTCCGGCGATATGATCGACGTCGGCATTGGTCAGCACCACAGCGCGAATAGGTGTCGAGCGCAGCGGCGCATCGCCCGCAGGCTGTAATTCAGGTGTTGCAGCGATTTGCTGGCGAATGTCGGGCGAGGCATTGAAAAGAACCCAGCCCAACCCGTCCGCCGAGGCGGCGACACTTGACTGGGTTCGTGGATGCACGCTTGCCATGCCGTTGCGAGCCGCACGACTGAGACGGTAGTTGCAGTTCCATTGCGGAAAGCCGCCGCCCGCCGCCGATCCGATTATCCTCAAATGCATGAAAATGCCCGCGCGCCGGCTTCTCTGACCTGCAGGCAATTTGCAGTCACAAACGACAGTCCGCGCGCTTTGCGTGCGTCAAAATCTTTCACGGAAATCCCATGCGGCGAGGGGATGCGCGCCCCTGTCGCCAGGGACGCGCACCTCTGCGGCCTACTTCTTGGGAGTAATTTCAGCAGGCAGATACCGTGAAATTTCGAAGCCAGCGGCAACCTGACACATGGTCGGTTTTTTCCAGTTCTTCTTCATGACATTTCTCCTCTTATACCAGCCCGAAGGGACCGATCCTGTCGTTAGCCAACCATTGCAGGGCACCGACGCAATGGCTCGTCCATCAAGTTTCAAAATGGACAAATGAAACAATAGGTTTTGAAAAATTGAAAACAAACTATCGAGAATAATTGCAGTCCTTATTTCAATTGTTCGTTGCGTAGGGTTTTTTCTCCTCCAGTGGAAGGTTTGCATCTTCCCATCCATCGGCGCCGAGCGGATACCAGATCACTGAACTGTAGCCCCACTGGACGGCCCGTTTCGCCGCATTCCACGACATCCAGCAATTCGTCATGCAGTAGAACAGAACCGTGCGCGACTTGTCCGTCCCGGCCTTGGCCGCGAGGCCTTGGCGAAAATAGCTGGCGGTCTCCTGCGAAATAGCGCCGTATCCCACATTGGCCAGCCATATGCTGCCTGGAATGTCCTTTCTGACCTTGTCTCTCCATATCGTCCCTGCCGGCAAATTGGCCGGTTTGGGCGTGTCCGGCATCACGTCGAAGAAGATCGCCTTTTTCGCTCGCCACAGCGCTTCCGCTTCCACCGTCGTCACCACCCTCGCGCCTTGCAGCGTCCGCGGCACCGGCGCCCGATAGTCGTCCATCCGGAAACCGCTGGGTTCGGCGATGTCGCCAGCCCATGTCGGCTCGGCCAGACCCAGAAGGCTCGCGGCGACCAGCACGAAAATAGTCTCCCTTCCATTCATTGGGTAATCAGGTTGTCGTGTTCGTCGATCAGCGGCACGTTGTAGCTCAGCAGGATCCTGGTGATCTCCGCCTGGTTTTCCCTGATCACCCGGTTGAGCGTCCGCTTCCATTCCTGGTCCGACGGACGTACGCCCATGGTGATGCGGTAAGACATGCGCGAGCCGGTTTTTTCCTTCACCAGTGGAACGATCGTCACATCAGCTCCGAGTTCCTTGGCGTAGTAACCTGCCATCGGTCCCCACAGCACCGCCGCATCGATCTTGTGTGCCAGCATGTCCTTGATCATGACCTCCCCCATTGATGGGGTGACGCGCGTATCCACCGCAAGCGGATAGATCTTGGCGGTCCGCAGAAGCTTGTTGGCGGCCATGTTGGCGGTTGGCGGCGTGCTTTCAACGACGCCGATCGTTTTGCCTGTGAGTCTGGGATCCTCGATCGTTTCCACGCCTTCCATATCGTGGCTTTTCGGATGCACCAGCACATAGGCGGAGCGATAGTAGGCGTTGGTGTTCTGCACCAGCTCATCGCCTTGGGCATAGCCCATGATGATGTCGCATCGGTTGGCCCCCAACGTATTGCGCACGAAGCCGGTGATCGTGGGAAACCAGGTGTAGGAGACGGACTTGCGCCCGGTTTTCGCGGCAACCAGTTCGGCCAGCTTGTTTTCGAAGCCTTCGCCGCTCTTGTCGGTGAAGGGCATATTCGAGGGATCGGCGCAGACGCGCAGAATGTCAGGGTCGACCAGTTCTCCCGCCGCGCCAAGGCCGGCGCTTTGCGCATGCGCGTTCGACGGCAGCAAGGCGAGTGTGCCGAGGATCGGCAGAACGACGCGCAGCTTCAATGCATCGCGGCCGATCATGTCATCCACCCATGCAGGATGCTTCGGCATCCTTCGCCGCCTGGGCCTTGTCTTCGTGCTTGGGCGGCCTTCCGCGGGGCGCCGCGCCATCCGCGCGCGCGCGCAGATAGACGTAGAGATCGTCCAGGTAGCAATAGACGTTCTTGTTGTCGCCAAAGGCAGGCATGACGTTTTCCTTGCCGCCGCCGACATTCTTGCGGCCTTCGGCGACGATCGAGAGGAATGTGGCGTAATCCATGGTTTTCAAGCTGTTGACCAAAGCCGGCGCATAGCTCGAACCTGTCGCGTCCTGTCCGTGGCAGACATGGCAATCGGAATGATACCGGCGGTAGCCGCTGAACGTGTACCAATCGACGGTTCCGTTTTCGATCTTGTAGGTCGGATTTCCATCCGCATCCAAATACTTGCCGCCTTCTTCCTTTACCGCCTTGGCTTTTTCCATGCTGTCGTCGGCCCGGGCGAGGCTCGAGCTTGCCAGAGGCAGCAGAGCCAGGACGAAAGCCGAAATTACAATGCGAACGGACATTCAAACGCTTCCTTCATTTGCCAATGGACACGGTTTTGCTGTCGCGACCGGCATTGATCGGTGTTTTTGGGTGCGTAACCGAATCGAGAGCCCGGCCATGGCTTCCGGATGTCCGGGCTCTCGTTCTTCAAGCCTTTGGTCTCACAAGACCTGAGGCATGCTCAAGGTTCCCAGCGCATCAATCCGGGAGACCGAAGACGGTGAGCTGACCGCCCAGCGTCGTGTAGTCGGCAAGTGCCGCGTAGCCGCCGACGGCACCCAGGCCAGCTGTACCAACGACAGCGGCTTGGTCGCCTTGCGCGCGGCCCTGATCGACGGCGCCATGCCAGGCAGCGGCGTTGTCAGGCGAAAGCAGGCCGCCTGCCAGGCCGATACCAGCCCATCCACCGACGCCCGACAGAACGGCGATATACTGCTTGCCGCCCTGCTCGTAGGTCGTGATGTTGCCGATGATGCCGGACGGGGTCTTGAACTTGTAGAGTTCCTTGCCGTCCTTATCGACCGCCTTGATGTAGCCTTCGAGTGTACCGTAGAAGACGACGTCGCCATCTGTCGCCAACGCGCCCGACCACACCGAGAACTGCTCGGGCTTCGACCAGACGATCTCGCCCTTGGCCGCATCCCAGGCAATGAAGTTGCCCATGTTGCCGTCGCCGCCAGGTGCGGGATACATCGACACGGTGGCGCCAACATAAGGCTGACCGGCGGTGTAGCTCACCTTGTAAGGCTCATAGTCCATGCAGACATGGTTGGTGGGGACATAGAACAGCCCGGTCTTCGGCGAATAGGCCGCCGGCTGCTGGTCCTTCGTTCCAAGCGCCGCCGGGCAGATGCCCGTCGAGTTGGTGTCTTCGCCGTTCTGCTGGGTCGAATATTTCGCCACGACCTGCGGGCGACCATACTGTTCGCTCTTGGGGTCCATGACGACTTCGGTCGCCCAGTTCACGGCCGGATCGTATTTCTTGGCGACGAGAAGGTCGCCGGTGGCGCGATCCATGGTGTAGGCAAAACCATTGCGATCGAAATGCACCAGCACGTCGTGCTTGGCGCCGTTGACCTCCATGCCATCGACGAGGATCATCTCGTTGATGCCGTCATAGTCCCATTCGTCATGCGGGGTCATCTGGTAGAGCCATTTGGCAACACCAGTATCCGCATCGCGGGCCATGATCGTCATCGACCAGCGATTGTCGCCGGGGCGTTGGACCGGGTTCCACGTCGAGGGATTGCCGGTGCCATAATAGACCAGGTTCAGCTTGGGATCATAGGAATACCATCCCCATGTCGTGCCGCCGCCGGTCTTCCACTGCTCGCCTTCCCAGGTGTTCGTGCCGGAATCCTTGCCAACCGGCTTGCCGAGTTGCGTGGTCTTCTCGGGATCGATCAGGGTGTCTGCGTCCGGACCTTCCGAATAGGCTTTCCAGGCGAGTTTGCCATCTTTCAGATTGTAGGCGGCCAGCCAGCCGCGAACGCCGAATTCGGCGCCGGAGACGCCGATGAGCACCTTGTCCTTGACGACGACGGGGGCAGCCGTACCAGATTCGCCTTTGCCGCCATCGGTCTGGTCGCCGTTCTTGACCGACCAGACGACCTTGCCAGTCTTCGCGTCGAGGGCGACGACTGTGGTGTCGGCCTGATTGAGAATGATCTTGCCGTCACCATAGGCAACGCCACGGTTGACCGTATCGCAACACATGATCGGAATGACGTTGGGATCCTGCTTGGGTTCGTACTTCCAAAGGATCTTCCCGTCATTCTTGAGATCGAGCGCAAAGACATTGTTCGGGAAAGGCGTGTGGACATACATCACATCGCCGATGATAAGCGGTCCACCCTCGTGGCCTCGTAGCACGCCGGTGGAAAAGGTCCACTTGACCTGCAGGTTCTTCACATTGTCCGCAGTAATCTGGTTGAGTTTGGAATAGCGGGTGTTGGCGTAGTCACCCGTCTGCATTGCCCAGTTCTTCGAATCCGAAGCCAGCTTTGCAAGGTCCTCATTAGCCGACGCCGTATAGGCCGCGCCGAGCGACAGAAACGCCGCAGTGGTTAGAATATAGGTAGCTTTCGTAAGTACACGCATCCGAATTCCTCCCGAGGTTCATAGTGATGAATCATTTGCTGAGCCCACAAGGGCTTGCCCAAGCGATTCACGGGGGGGAAATATTTCCGGCAGCGTGTCACGACCTAAGCCAGATGTGCAGAGGGCACCGTTACTGCCCACCTCACCTTGGCCTACGAAAGACTGTCGCCGCTCCCTAATGACGGTGACGCCCTTGAAGCCGGAAACAGGGTGAGGCTATGTCATCGTAAAAGGCTAGGCAAGCAAAAAAGCCTGCTGGTGTTTTTGCACCGCAATATCGTAAATGATGCGGTGCAATATAAGAAAATAAGCAGGACGGTATTTGTTAGATAAAGTATTTATGACCGCGAAATAACGATGGGGCGCATAAAATTTAGTTATTTTTTGATTTTTACATTTCGCCTAAGCGTTGATTTTATTTGGAGGTATTCGCTTCGATGTCTCGGCATGGTCATGCGCGTGCTCCATTGGGAATCGATAGTGGGCCAAGCATGAGATGATCGTTGGAGTCGGGGCGTGGAGCAGGCCACGGAGCCGCCATGCGGAACCACGGTCGACAAGCCCCGCATTCCTCCTTTGGTCGCATACGGAAGCCATGGGCGCTTGACTGACTCTGCTGCACGTTGCCAACTGCCACGGTGATCCCGACTGGGCGCATCGCGCCTAGGCTAACCGGAGGTTTTCCCGTGATCAGATATGTTGGATTTTCGACTTTGCCGCTGCTCCTTGCCGCGCCGCTGGCCTTCGCAAACCCGGCGGGCGCCGCGGGTGATTACCCGACAGCAACGATCGCCGACTACGTGCTCGGCTGCATGCAGACGAACGGCCAGACACGTCAGGCGCTGGAAAGCTGTTCCTGCTCGATCGACGTCATCGCCTCGATCCTTCCCTACGACCACTATGAGAGAGCCGAGACTTTCAAGAGCATGTCTTTGACCACAGGCGAAAGCGCGGCGCTGTTTCGCGAAAGCGCACCGGCGAAGGCAGCCCGTACCGAATTGAAGCGCGCGCAGTCGGAAGCCGACGTGCGCTGCTTTTAGAGCCTGCTCCATCCGGAAGCCGGATGGAGCTCCGTCCTCTGCCCGGGCGTGATCTTCCCGAACGAGCTCCATTTTCGGGATCAAGTGGCAAGCACCCGGCAGTCCAGCGCAAGATATCGAGACTTCAGAGTCCCGCTGTCTCGAGCGGCCACTGATTGCGAAATGTTTTGCCGTCCGTATCGATCGCTTCAACCTGGATTTCGCCATTGCCGTGCACGGTGAAATCGAATCGGAAGTTGGGGTCTTCCGAAATCGATATTCCACCTTCCATGGAGAGGATCGGCCGGCCGGCTTGGGAGATCGACAGTTTCTGGACAAAATGCGCCGGTATGAAATATTGGGTCAGCGGATCCCGCTGCAGCCCCGAATTGTTAGGGTGCCGGATCATCAACTGCAGTTCCTCGGTCTTGGTCATCGTCTCTTTGGGCGGGAACTGGCGCAGCTTCATCTGACCCATTGTCGCGTTGGCCTCGTCCTGGTTCTTGACCGCAGGGGCGGAGCAGCCACCTGACGCCTTGACGAAGGTCTGTACCATATGGAGTTGACCACCCTGCGTCTCAGCGATGGCGCGCAGATAGGAATAGTCGTTGACGCGCACGCGCGTCGACAGATGCGTCACGCCGGCATCCTTGCCGAGCTGGAACGTTGCCGCCACCGGTGCAGGGTTCGCATCGATGATCAAGGTAACGGATTTGATGCCGTCTGGCGCCTTGGCTGGATCGAGATAGATATCGACGGGCACGATGGCGGCATCCTGCGCCCGCTTCGGTGCTTCGATCCGGACGACGCCGGTATCGACCAGAATTGCCCGATCGCCGAACACGTCGCCCTTCAAGTCATGCCAGATTCTATCCGAGGACGCGGTTGTTTGCTGTGCGTTGGCGGCTCCCGAGGAGCCGAGCAACGTGCCGATGGTCAAGATGATCGCGGTGAAAACGGATGCGAGCGGCAAGGCGAGCTGCCGGCTCGAGTAAGCTTGATTTTGCATTTCGATGCCTCCACCAATGCAAGAGAGGTGGTGCCCAGGCTGGCGTTGAGGATAAGCCTTTGGCGACGCCTTGGCAAATCGCCGTGCTTTACGGCCGCCTGGCGCATGTCGGCGTCGTCTATTCCCATTCGAGCTCGGCAAATGCGGCCGTTGCGTTGCGCTCGTTGTAATCGTCGAACAGGTGCCAATTGTCCCGTTCGCTTCCGCCTGCGGTTTTGACTGCTTCGCGCAGCGGCGTTCCGTCGGCGATCGCCTTGCGGATATCGCGCGCCAGACCCTCGAAATAGCGTCCCTCCCCCGCCAGTGCCTGTGGCCAGTCGGCCGTTACAGGACCATGACCTGGAACGACGCGCGCGGCGTCGATCGCGGTGAGTGCATCCATCTGGCGGAGCCATCCAAGCAGTGATCCGTCGAGCGTCGGCAAGGAGCCCATGAACACCAGATCGCCGGCAAAGAGCGTTCTGGTCGTGGTATCGAATACGGTCAGGTCGTTGTCGGTGTGCGCCGCCTTCCATGCCCGCAGTTCGATCGTGCGCCCGCCGAGGTCGAGTTGCAGGTGATCGTCGACCAGCCTGGTCGGCGACACGATCTCGACCCCCTCCATCAGCGCCTCGCCAAGCTGTTCGCGATAGTTGTGCAGATAGAACGCGCCACGCGCGTCGAGGGCGCGCGGCAGATTGCGGTGACCGACGATGGTCGCGCCGATCTCCCGGAATGCCGCATTGCCGAAGATGTGGTCGGGGTGCATGTGGGTGTTGACCAGGAAGCGAACCGGCTTTGCGGTTACCTTTCCGATCGCGGCGAGAAAGGCGTGCGCCTCGATCAGGCTGCCACCGCTGTCGATGACGGCAACCGCATCGGTACCGATGACGGCGCCCAGATTGCAGATCGCACCGTCGTTGGCGGCGGTCATCAATTCATCCGTGCCCTGGAAGGCGAAGACGCCGTCGGCGATCTGCCTGAGCGAGAATCCCAGGTTGCCAGCCGCGGCTCGTCCGAGGCAGCACGGCATCAAGGCGGCGCTGGCGGCGGTACAGGCGAAGCCACTCACAAGCCTGCGTCTTAGCCGATCGATCGACATGAAGGCCTCCGATATGCATTTCACCTGCAGGCGATCAGGTGACGTCCGGAAATCTATGATGGAACGACCGCAGAAGGTCGCTCATCACCTGCGAATTGCGATGTTGCCGTGGCAACCGTACGTCGAACACGCCGAGCACATGGGTTGGCCGCGGCGCGAGCACGATGATGCGGTCCGAGAGCATCAGTGCCTCGCGTAGATTGTGGGTCACCATCAAGGCGGTCGTGGGCCGTGCCGACCACACGGTCAAAAGCAGATGCCGAAGCCGCTCGGCGGTCTGTTCGTCGAGCGAGACAAAGGGTTCGTCCAGGAAAAGCAC
>NZ_RZRW01001130.1:0-1002 GCF_003998745.1 Mesorhizobium sp. M7A.F.Ca.US.014.04.1.1
GCACCGGCGTCGGCATTTTCGCGGACTACAGTGCCGGTGCAACCGCCATGACAGCGGCCGCCCGACATTTTGTACCCAACGAGACGGTTGCTCACGCATACGCACGGCGGTATCGACTCTATGGCGAGATCAACCAGGCGATGACCCCGATGTGGGAGCGCATCGCCGGACAGCAGGCGCGCACGTGACCGAAGCTTCACCGTCTCCGTTCGGCAGTTACGACTACGTCATCGTCGGTGCCGGCTCCGCCGGCTGCGTGCTCGCCAACCGGCTCTCGGCCGATCCGCGCAACAAGGTGCTGCTGCTCGAGGCCGGCGGCAGCGACCGCTATCACTGGGTCGATATCCCGATCGGCTATCTCTTCTGCATGGGCAACCCGCGTACCGACTGGATGATGAAGACCGAGCCGGAAGCCGGTCTCAACGGACGCAGCCTCAACTATCCGCGCGGCAAGGTGCTCGGCGGCTGTTCATCGATCAACGGCATGATCTACATGCGCGGCCAGGCTGCCGACTATGATGGCTGGCGCCAGGCCGGCAATGCCGGCTGGGGCTGGGACGATGTCCTGCCTTACTTCCTCAAGTCGGAAGACTTCCATGGTGGCAAGAGCGCCATGCACGGCAGCGGCGGCGAGTGGCGGGTCGAACGGCAGCGGCTTTCATGGCCGATCCTCGACGCCTTCCGGGACGCGGCCGAGGAACTCGGCATTCCGCGCACCGAAGACTTCAACACCGGCACCAATGAAGGCTCGGGCTATTTCGAGGTCAACCAGAGGAAGGGCGTCCGCTGGAACACATCGAAGGCGTTTTTGCGCGGTATAGCGGGGCGCAAGAACCTGCGCGTAGTGCTCGGCGCGGAAACCGAACGGCTCGAATTCGACGGCCGGCGCGTCACCGGACTGGTTTTCCGCCAAGGCGGCCGCCTGCATCAGGTCCGCGCTGGACAGACGATCCTTGCGGCCGGCGCCATCAACTCGCCCAAGCTGCTCGAACTGTCGGGGGT
>NZ_RZRW01001131.1:0-1001 GCF_003998745.1 Mesorhizobium sp. M7A.F.Ca.US.014.04.1.1
CGATCGGGTTTGCCTGTGCGAGAGAGGCTCTCTAGATCCTTTTTCATCTTGGTGGACGGAAGACGGAACAGGCTCTAGCTTTCATTTGAGCATGATCTCTAGGACAAACGAAAAACCGTTTGTCCGCAAAAACCGGTTTCCACTTTTTGGGATCATGCATTAGAAGCACCTGCCATGACCGAACGCATCGCCCTCTATGCCGGCTCCTTCGACCCGCTGACCAACGGCCATCTGGATGTGCTGAAGGCTTCGCTGGCCGTGGCCGACATCGTCTATGCGGCGATCGGCATCCATCCGGGCAAGCAGCCGCTGTTTTCCTTCGAGGAGCGGGTGAAGCTGATCGAGACGGCGGCGAAGGCGGAATTCGGCAGCGATGGTGCCCGTATCAAGGTCGTCGCCTTCGAGGGGCTGGTCATCGACGCCGCCAGGAAGCACGGCGCCTCGATCATGATCCGCGGCCTGCGCGACGGCACCGACCTCGACTATGAGATGCAGATGGCCGGCATGAACGAGACTATGGCACCTGAGTTGCAGACGGTTTTTCTGCCCGCCAGCCCGTCCGTGCGCACCATTACCGCCACACTTGTCCGCCAGATTGCCTCTATGGGAGGCAACATCCGCCCCTTCGTGCCGGCGGCGGTTGCCGGTGCGCTCACCGCCAAATTCGCGAAATAAGATTCCGGAGATAGATATGCAGCTGAAAAAGCTCGCCTCGTTCCTCGTTGTGCTTGCCGGCCTTGTGACCGCATCGGTCTCGGCCTTCGCCGCCGACCCGGAAAACACCATGGTCATCACGCTGAAGGACGGAGACGTCACCATTGCGCTTCGGCCCGATCTGGCGCCAAAGCATGTCGAGCAGATCAAGAAGCTGGTGCGCCAAGGCGCCTATGACAACGTCGCCTTCCACCGCGTCATAGACGGCTTCATGGCGCAGACCGGCGACGTCAAGTTCGGCAATATGAAAAAGGGTTTCAGCGCCGAGGCCGTCGGCACCGGCGGTT
>NZ_RZRW01001132.1:0-996 GCF_003998745.1 Mesorhizobium sp. M7A.F.Ca.US.014.04.1.1
GACGAGGTCGGCTCGTTCAAGGAGCGCGCCGACATGCAGATCTGGTTGACCGAGTGGATCAATCGATACGTGCTGGCCAACCCGGCCTTTGCCGACGACAAGGCGCGCGCCAAGCGCCCGCTTGCCGCCGCCGAGGTCCAGGTGGACAGCGTGGAGGGGCGGCCGGGCTATTATAATGCCCGCTTCTATCTGCGCCCGCATTACCAGCTGGAGGGCATCAACGCGTCGCTCCGACTGGTCTCGGAACTACCGTCCGTTAAGACTTGATCGCAGCAACGACAACCTGGTTTTTTGAAAGCGGTGGAGAAACACAATGCCGACTACGAAGATTGATGGCTTCCTGAAGGTTCCCGATATCAAAGGCCCCAGCACCCGCGACGGCCACGATGACGAGATTGAAATCCATGGCGTCGACTACAAGATGGTCGCACCTTATGATCCCAATTCGCTGTCACGCCGTGGCCGCGTCTCCATGGGGATGATCAAATTCACCAAGCACTACGACAAATCATCGCCCTATCTGAAAAAGGCTTTGTTCGAAAACAAGGCCCTTGATGAGGTGGTGTTCTCGGCCCGCCGGACCATCGATGGCGAGACCAAGGATTACCTGGTCGTTACCCTCACCGACGCCTCGATCATGGAATACGACATGTCGCAGGCCGAGGATGAGGAAGACCTGATCCAGGAAGAGGTCAGCTTCGCCTACAAGAAGATCAAATTCGTCTATGACGGCAATGATGAAGCCGAAATGGATGTCTATGTCGGCAAGTGAGGTTCGGCGACCCGGCGCGGGCATGCAGCAGACCACTGGCAGCTTGCGGGCGAAAAGCGAAGCCGTCCAGCCGTCGCTTTGGGATCGTCTCGTCAATGATCTGCCGGGCCTGACCTCGGAAATAGACGGGCTGCGCCATGTCCTGCTCGACGAGCTTGGCGCGGACCGTCTCGACACACTCGTTGCCGGCAGCACGCGTGCCATCGACGCCGATGTGGTACTGA
>NZ_RZRW01001133.1:0-996 GCF_003998745.1 Mesorhizobium sp. M7A.F.Ca.US.014.04.1.1
ATCTCGGGCACCACCAGAATCTGTGCGAAATTGCCAGGACGGTTGTGCACGGCGTGACGGCCACGAACTCGGATAGCGATCCAGGGGGCGCTGGAGGTCAAAAAATTGCGCCGTTCGCAACCGCGGTGGAGGTAGGTCCGGAGAGCCAAAAACGTCGGCTGCGGTCGAATGAACAGCCGCCTTGTGTGCATGCGTTATGAACCATCGGATCGATCTTTGAATGAGCAAACTGGCCAAAAGGCGCGCATTGCTGCTCCTCAATCCAAAGGCGCGGCGCGGCCAGGAGCTGATCGCCCCGATTGTGGAGCGGCTGGAGCGCGGCCGGCTTTCTGTCACTGTCGAAAAGTTCGAGGCGTTGCCGGAGATCGCTCGTGACATCGTTCGCTTGCGCCAAACGGCGGACCTTGTGGTCGTGTGCGGTGGCGATGGTTCGTTGTCGGCGGCGGCGATGGCTGTAGTGGAAAGCCGCCTGCCGATGGGCATTATTCCTATGGGAACGGCTAATGACCTCGCTCGCACACTCGACATCCCTATGGATCTTCTGCAGGCCGCTGACGTGATCGTGCGGGGCCGACTCCGGCAGATCGATATCGGCACGGTCAATGGCAATGCCTTCTTCAACGTTGCGAGTATCGGACTCAGCACTGAATTGGCGAAGGGTCTGGATCCCACTTTGAAGAAGCGTTTCGGCAGGCTCGGCTATGCGCTGGCGGCGGTGAAAGTGTTGACGCGGGCCACGCGATTCCACGCGAAGATTATTGAGAAAGGCGCGTCGACCGACGTCGAAACCTACCAGATTGCGGTGGGAAACGGTCGCCATTACGGCGGCGGCAACGTGGTGGATGAGACGGCCGAGATCGATGACGGACATCTCGATCTTTATAGCTTGGAAATGACGAACCTCTGGAAGCTGGCGCTGATGCTCCGCTCCTTCCGGTCTGGAAGGCATGGCGCCTGGCGAGAGGTGCGCACGGCTAGGTACGTCGAGTTCGACAT
>NZ_RZRW01001134.1:0-994 GCF_003998745.1 Mesorhizobium sp. M7A.F.Ca.US.014.04.1.1
GCCTCGATGAATGGCGACGATCCCGCAACCGCCATCAACATCCGCGGCCTGGAGCAATATGGCCGCGTCGTCGTCACCCTCGACGGCGCCCGCCAGGACTACTGGCGCGTCGGTCATGGCTCTGGCTCGTTCTATGTCGAACCCGACCTGATCAAGGAAGCCACCGTCATTCGCGGTCCGGTCTCGAATGCCTATGGTTCCGGCGGCATCGGCGGCGTCGTCTCCTTCGAGACCAAGGATGCCGGCGATTTCCTCAAGAAGGATGAGCGCTGGGCGCTGAGCGAGAAGCTCGGCTACGAGGACAATGGCGACGGCTTCACCACCAGCACCACCGGTGCCTACCGCTTCAGCGACGATGCCGATATCATCGGCAACCTCATCTACCGCGACCGCGACAGCTACACCGATGGCAATGGCGACACCGTGCCATGGACCGGCGAGCGGGTGACCAGCGGCTATCTGAAGGCGACGTTGCGGCCGGCCGATGGCCATGAGCTGAAGCTCGGCGCCATCCTGCAGCGCTACAACGACCAGATCACCGGATCGAGCGGCTCGACCTCGCCGACCCTGAGCCGCTATGACACCGACACCACCAACCAGACCTACACCGCCGCTTACACCTGGAAGCCCGACGACAACGCGCTGATCGACTTCAGCGCCAATGCCTATCACAACCGCACCCGCGCCGAGCAGACGCAGGTCTGGCCGACCTCGGCGATCGGCAATTTCCGCTTCTACGACGTGGCCACGACAGGTTTCAATGTGAAGAACTCCTCGCGTTTCGACGTCTGGGGACTAGCACATACGCTGACCTACGGACTCGACTACTACTATCTCGAGGCCTCCTCGGAAGCGGCGCATTTCGGCGCTGGCCAACAGCAGGGTTATGGCGGCTTCCTGCAGTGGCAGGGCGATTACGGGGATTGGCTGCAGGTCATCGCGGCGATGCGCTATGACGGCTACCAGCTCGATGGCGAGACGCGCATCCCGTCAC
>NZ_RZRW01001135.1:0-994 GCF_003998745.1 Mesorhizobium sp. M7A.F.Ca.US.014.04.1.1
CGCCCCGGTTTGGGCAGCCTGCTGATCCGCGCGCTGAACCAGCGTGACTATCCGCTGGTTCAAGGCTGTCTGCTGATGCTTGCGATGGCTGTCATCCTGGGCACCCTCATGGGCGACGTCGCTCAAGCCTTCATTGACCCTCGCCAGCGGAGATCCCAGTCGTGACCCGCAAACGATACACCGCGTTTGTGTCCGCATTTGCCACGCCAAAAGGGTGTGTCGCGGGCGTTTATCTGCTGCTTTTGATTAGCGCGGCGCTTCTCGCCCCATGGTTGGCGCCCTATGGCGATTCCCAGCAGAACCTCTCCATCATGAACCAGCAGCCATCGACGAGCCATCTGCTGGGGACCGATGAGTTGGGCCGCGACGTGCTGTCGCGTGTGATCTTCGGCGCTCGCACTTCGCTCACCGTCAGTTCCACGGCGATTGGCCTGTCGCTGCTCCTGGGATTATTCCTCGGTGCCGCGTGTGGATATTTCGGTGGAGCCCTGGACCGGATCGTGATGGTGGCAGTCGATCTTACCTGGTCGTTTCCGGAGATACTGATAGCCTTGATGCTGGTCGCCGTCGTCGGGCCGGGACTCGGCGGCGTCGTCTGCGCGGTGGCGATTGCCTACCTTGCACAATTCACCCGGCTGACGCGCACCCAGGTGATCTCGCTCACCGGCGAAACCTATATCGAAGCCACCCGAAATCTCGGCGCCACGCACTTTCGTATCCTGTTTTCCCACCTTCTGCCCAATGTGCTTGCTCCCGTGCTGGTCGCCGCCATCCTTGCCACGGGCGATGCCATCATCCTCGAAGCCACTTTCGGCTTCTTTGGCCTGGGCGCGCAGCCGCCAACGCCGAGTTGGGGCGCCATGATGAGTTCCGGGACGGCGCAGCTCTTCATCGCCCCATGGGTGATTCTGTTTCCGGGATTTGCCGTGGCCATGACGGTCATCTTCCTGAACCTGTTTGGCGACGCTCTGATTGGGGCGCTCAATGTCCGATC
>NZ_RZRW01001136.1:0-992 GCF_003998745.1 Mesorhizobium sp. M7A.F.Ca.US.014.04.1.1
CCACCGATGCCTGAGCCGAAGGGGCCGAGCGATGCCGTAATCGCAGCTATGGAGCAGGAATTCCTGGCGATGACTGCGATGGACGAGGCGCCGCAGAAGCGGGGCTACGCGTTCGAGCGCTTTCTCAAACGCTGGTGCGACATGTGGGGCTTGGATGCCCACGCCTCTTTCCGCACTGTTGGAGAGCAGATCGACGGCTCGTTCCAGCATGACAGCAGTACCTATCTGGTCGAGGCCAAGTGGCAGACGCGCCCGGTCGATGCCGCGATGCTGCATGGCTTTCAGGGGAAGCTGCTTGAGCGCCCGGATTGGACAAGGGGCCTCTACGTCTCGTATGGCGGCTTCTCGGGCGAGAGTTTCGACGCCTTCACCGCACGCCGCTTGATCATGATGGACGGAACCGACATCTACCACGCACTCAATCGGCGGCTCGACTTAGGGGAGATCATCCGCAAGAAGGCGCGCCATCACTCTGAGCGACGACAGCCGTTCGCCCGAGTGACCGACCTGTTCCGGGCGTGAGGTGAGACGATGAAGCTGTTTGCCACCTGCGTCTGGGGCTTTGGCTTCTCGCGAGCGCCGCTCGCCACCATGAAGGGGCACGTCGATCGACTGCACGGTCTCGCGTACCGAGGCGATTGCGTAGCGTTGGTAGGCACGCAGACTGATAGCAATGTCATGGAGCGCCGACCCGCCCTGCGGATGACGATGTTGACACTTGGCACCCCACACTTCCAAGATCCGCGTTTGGCATCGACAGCGGAAGGACCGCTTTAGATGATCTCGTCCCGTTAGCTGTCGGTCTATCCGGCCCAGATCTGTCGATCAGGAATGCGCCCAAATTTCGGTCGGCAGAGACAGGCGGCCCGCATGCCAGGAGGGGACGTTCGCGCCGCTTGATTTTGGCAGGCATCGAGATTCCATTCGCGGACGCTAAGTCGTGGTAGCAAGCGACGTTCGAACTCGATGCAGCAGACCTAGATGCTCAGAGT
>NZ_RZRW01001137.1:0-992 GCF_003998745.1 Mesorhizobium sp. M7A.F.Ca.US.014.04.1.1
ACAGGATGCTGCGGCCGGTGGTCGACTTACCGCAGCCGGACTCGCCAACAAGCGACAGCGTTTCTCCAGGCATGATATCGAAGCTTAGACCCTCGACGGCATGGAGACGCCCAACCTTGCGGCGCATTGCTCCGCCACGCACATCGAACCGGGTCACCAGGTTGCGCACGCTCAAAACCGGCTTGGGCACAGCATCCTTGGCAGGCGCGCGGTAGGTGCGGGCCACGCCTTGCCCCAAGCGCGGGACCGCGTCGATCAGCATCCTCGTATAGTCCTCGCGCGGACGTTCGAAAACGTCCTTTACTGCTCCCATCTCCACCACACGTCCCTTGTGCATGACCATGACGCGGTCGGCGATGTTGGCCACTACGCCCATGTCATGCGTGATGAACAGGATCGCGGTGCCGGTATCGCGCTGGACCTCGTCCAGGAGGTCGAGGATCTGTGCCTGTATCGTCACATCGAGCGCTGTTGTCGGCTCATCGGCGATAAGCAGCTTCGGCGAGCACGCCAAGGCGATGGCGATCATGATCCTTTGCCGCATTCCCCCGGAGAACATGTGAGGATAGTCGTTGAACCGCCGCCGCGCGTCCGGAATGCGAACGCGGTCGAAAAGCCGGATGCCCTCCTCCCGCGCCTCGGCATCGCTCAAGGGTCGATGCTGGCGCAGCATTTCCTTGATCTGGGTGCTGACCTGCAGCACCGGATTCAGGCTCATCATCGGTTCTTGGAAGATCATGCTGGCAATGCCGCCACGCACCTGCCGCAATGTCGATGTCGACGCGCCCACCACTTGCTGGCCATCGACAATGACCGAACCGCTCACATGGGTATTGCCGGCAAGCAGTCCCATTATCGTCATGGAAGTGACGCTCTTGCCGGATCCCGACTCGCCGACAAGCGCCAGCGTCTCGCCGGCATGGATGGCCAGATCGACGTCATGCACCACCTGATGCTTGCCGAAAGCGACGCTGAGGCCGTTCACCTCAACC
>NZ_RZRW01001138.1:0-992 GCF_003998745.1 Mesorhizobium sp. M7A.F.Ca.US.014.04.1.1
GGCCTGCAGACCTTGCCGAGGGACTACGCCGGCGTCCCAAAACCCGGGCCCGCGCTGCCTGGCGATCTCGGCCGACCGATCCTGCGCGCGCAAGAGCAGGGCAGGTCCGTCATTGCGCCCGACATCAGCACGCCTCGCATCGATCCGGAAGAACAGCGCCGCCTGGCCGAGATCGAGGCCGCGCGCGTCGCAAAGCTCTTCACGGAAACCAACGCGCGGACAGCTCCGTCGCGACAGGGTACCGGCGCTGGAACCGCCATCGCGGACACCAGGTCCGATTTGACGCCGCCGGCCGAACCGACGGAGCCTGATGCAGGCTCCACTCAAGATACGCAGGACCGCAAACTCGACTTCGTCAACGCCAAACCGGACCGCCGTACGGTTAGTCCCGATCGGCTGGCGGCGAAGGCCTCGCCCTATGTCGTCCAAGCTGGCACCGTCATACCCGCCGCTCTCACTACCGGCATCCGTTCCGACCTTCCCGGCCAGATCACCGCTCAGGTCACTGAGAATGTCTACGACAGCCCATCGGGGGTATATCTCCTGATCCCCCAGGGCGCAAAACTGATTGGTCAATATGACAGCCAGGTCGCCTTCGGTCAGTCTCGCGTACTCCTGGTCTGGAACCGGCTCATCATGCCGGACGGCACCTCGATCGTGCTGGAGCGCCAGCCGGGCGCGGATGCGCAAGGGTTCTCCGGGCTGGAGGACGAGGTCGACCATCACTGGGGCCAGTTGTTCAAGGCCGCCGCACTCTCGACCCTACTCGGTGTTGGGACGTCGCTTGGTTCCAGCGACGACGAGGGTGACCTCGCCAAGGCGATCCGCGAGAGTGCGCAGGATTCGGCCTCCAATGTCGGTCAGCAGATCGTGCGCAATCCGCTCAACGTCCAGCCGACACTCACCGTCCGGCCGGGGTTCCCAGTCCGTGTCATCGTCAATCGCGACCTTGTCCTGGCGCCTTACGGCGTGCCGAAGGCACCGTCATGAGC
>NZ_RZRW01001139.1:0-991 GCF_003998745.1 Mesorhizobium sp. M7A.F.Ca.US.014.04.1.1
GGTCACGCCGGGCAGGGCGCTTTTTTGCGTCGACGGCGAACTGTCCTCTGCAAGAGCCGCGCCACTCACGAGACTGGCAAAAGCGAGCACCACGACGGCGATGACGGGGCGCAGTGGTCTGGAAGGATGAGTGTCGGTCATCCCAGGACTATAGTGGCGCGCCGCCGATGGAACCAGACCGGCATCGTCAAATCTTCGGCAGCCGGCCGGACTCCGCTCCGGCCCTGGCTTACGCCGCCTTTTTGCGCGTGTCGAAAACATGGTCGACGATGCCCCATGCCTGCGCCTCGCGGGCGGTCATGAAGTGGTCGCGGTCCAGCGTGCGCTCGACCTCTTCATAGGTACGGCCGCAATGCTGCGCGTAGAGCTCGGCCATGTGCCGTTTCGTCCTGCCGATGCGCTCGGCATGGCGCTGGATGTCGGAGGCCTGGCCCTGGAACCCGCCCAGCGGCTGATGCAGCAGGATGGTGGCGTTCGGCAGGGAAATCCGGCGCCCCGGTGTGCCTGCCATCAGCAGGAACGAGCCCATCGATGCCGCAAAGCCCATGCATACGGTCGACACCGGGCAGCTGATATATTGCATCGTGTCGTAGATGGCGAAACCACTGGTCACTACGCCGCCCGGCGAGTTGATGTAGAGCGAGATCTCCTTGTCGGGATTGTCCGATTCCAGCGACAAAAGCTGCGCGCAGACCAGCGCCGAGATGTCGTCGTTGATCTCGCCGTTGATGAAGATGATGCGCTCGCGCAGCAGCCGCGAAAAGATGTCGAAGGCGCGTTCGCCGCGGCTCGATTGCTCGATGACCATCGGCACCAGACTGGCAACACCGCTCATTTTTCTTCTCCGATTTTCTATTATGCCGCGCGCAGAAGGCGCGGTGCGTTCGCGGCGATGGGCTTTCCAATTGCGCGCAAACCGAGCGAAAGACGGCAGCCGGCGCCTGCCATGGCGATGGCCGGCATGGCCTTGCGGGCAAAACCGTCGTGGACG
>NZ_RZRW01000114.1:0-12531 GCF_003998745.1 Mesorhizobium sp. M7A.F.Ca.US.014.04.1.1
CTGTTGCCGTATCGCCAGTGGCGGCGGCAACAGGTCGATCATCGGAAAGCTGATCCAGCGGCAATCGGTTGTCGCCGGCTTTTCGAGTTCGGCGGCGAGGTCGATGACCGTGCCGAAGCTGTTGGCCTCGCTTGCCGTGGGAAAGCGCCCGAGAAAGACACCTTCGGCAATCGCCACCTGGGGGGCAAGATTGCGCGTCCAGGCCCATATGTTTGCCCTGGCGCCGAGGCGATAAGGCAAGAGCAGGACACGGCTTGCAAGCGTCATGCTGCCATCGGCGGATTTCTGGAACACTTTTTCGCCTGCCCCTGCATAGGCGAGGGTGACGATGGCCAGCGCCAGCGCCGGCCAAAGCAGGAAGAGCGCGACGGCGCAAACGTAGGCACCGAGCGCGGCACCGGCCAGCGCGAGGACGGCGCCCATAGCGTAGAACCGCGCCAGCCGCCGCGCTTTCGCATCGTTGGTCAGCCGGAAGCCTGCAAACGGCAATGCGCCGCTGCGCGGAAACAGCCACAGCGCAAAGAACCCGAGCAGCGCGCCGGTCGGGATGTCGATGAAGTGATGCTGCCAGGTCGTCAGCACCGAGGCGCCGATCAGAAAGCACCAGCCGTGCCAGAGCGGCAGGAGCAACCCGCCGAGCCGGTGGCGCCAATGATCCCAGATGATCGCCAAAAGGGCGATGTGCAGCGAGGGGGCCTGGTTGAACGGCTTGTCGAAACCGCCGAGCACGGCAAACAGGAAGCCGGGCAGGCCGGTCGTCGCCGGCCGCACGAATGTAGCGGTCAGCGGGAACAGGATGAAGCAGATAACGGCGACGATTTGCGCGGTGAGATAGCGTCCGGCCAGACGGTCGACCCCTTGCCTGTCGTTGTTGAGCAGCAGCGACAGGCCGTAGAACAGGTTGATCGACCAATAGGGCACGATGGTCCAGGCGACGAACGGGATGCCGTGCTCCCACGAGAACACGATACTGCCGACATCGTCGCGCCGCGACGCCAGCCAGTTGGCGAAGCCGTAGCTGAGATAGAAGAACGGCGCCAGGAAGGCCAGCCACAGGGCTGCCCTGACGACCACCCGGCTATAGGGTTCGGCACGCGCCACGGATGCAGGCGATGACACCATGCTGCTCAGCGGCGCCGCGCGAGCGAGACGGTGAAGATGCCCCATTGGTCGATGCGCTGGTCGAGCTTTTCGAAACCGGCGGCTTCGACGAACTGGTCCATTTCGCCTTGCGTGCGCCGGCGCATCACCCAGGCCTCGCCGCCGCGATGCGAGGTCAGGCTGCGGGCGATCATCTCGAGCTGCGGGTGCCAAGGCTGGTTGGTGTAGAGCAACAGGCTGCCCGGCTGCATGGCGCTGGCCAATCCACCGAGCGACCGGGCGATCATCGCATTGTCCGAGAATAGCTCGTAGAGGCCGGAAACGATGGCGAGGTCCGGCGCCGGATCGGCGTTGGCGAGCACGTCGGCATCGAAAGCGTCGGCGCGCTGGAACGTGACGTCAGCCGGCAATTGCCGCTCCGTGATCAGCTTGCGGCCAAGCTGCACGTTGAGGTCGGAATAATCCTGCAGACGCACGCTCGCCGGCTGGTCGGGGCTCTTCACGATGGCATCGAGAACATAGCGGCCGTGGCCGGCGGCGATGTCGAGAATATGCACTGGCCGGCCAGTGGTCTTGAGCGTTGCCAGGCAAGAGCCGATCAGTTCTTCGAGATGCAGCTTGCGCTGGCGGATGCCGCGCCAGCCGATAGCTTCCAGGAAGACACGGTCGACGACGCGGCCAAGGGGCGTAAGTCCGCGCGCGTCGTTTTCGTAGACATAATCCAGCGTCGAGCCGGAATCGAAGCCGGTGGCAATGCCGGTCTTCATGCCTTGGGAGACCCAGGCGCCCATGCGGATGGAGGCGCGGCTGAATGCCCAATAGAGGCCCTTTGGCGACATCAACGCGAGCGGTGAAGCAAGCCGGTCGGCCTCGTCGCGTGTGTAGCCGGCAATGTCCGCCTGCTTCAGGTCGACCGGCGCATCCGGTGCCGCGAACTGCCTGGCCAGGAACGGCCGGATCAGGTCGAGGGCCTTTGCCCGGTCGCGTTCGCCCAGCGTGTCGTGGAAGAAGCCCGGCAGCACATGACGTTCCTTGATGCGGCTGCCGAGATTGACGAAGAACTCGTGCTGCGGGCCGTGGCGCACGACCCAATCGCTGCCCGAAAGCAGAAGCTGCGTCGGCGCGGTGATGGCGCGGGCGTCCGCAACGATGCGGGCTGCATGCTGATAGAGTTCGACCAGGATGTTGGAAGCGATCGGCCGCGTGATCAGTGGATCGCTCTCGAAAGAGGCGATTCGCACGGGATCATGGGTCAGGAATTTCGCCTTGACGTAGGAATTGACGAAGAAGCGGCCCTTGATCTTCTGCCAGAGCGCTATGCCCTCCTTGGCGAAGGGCACGTAGAGTTTTACCGAGAAGGCCGGTGAGGCCAGCACCATGGCGCGCAGCTTCGGCGCATAGTCATGCACCCAGGCGGCGGCCAGAACGGCGCCGAAGGACTGCGCGATCAGCGCGATATCGCGCGTGGCGAAGCCATCCCTTTCAGCGATCTCGCGCATGAAGCAGTCGATGTCGCGCACCAGCGCCGAGAAGGACGGGGCATAGCCGCGCTCGCCGGACGAACGGCCATTGCCGCGGGCATCCCAGGCATAGAAGGCGTGGTCCGGCATCCGCAATTCATCGACGAGATGGGCCATGCGGCCGCCATGCTCGTGGCCGCGATGGAAGAGCACCATCGCGCCTTTGGCATCGGCCGAAGCCGCCGGCCAGAATCGGTAGAAGATCTCCGTCCCGTCATGGCTGCGGAAGACCCGCTCCTGCGCTTGCCGCGCAAGGCTTTCCGTGGCCGCGGCGGCGACCGGTTCGTGCATCATGGTCTTTCCCTCTGGCGGCCCCACTGGCGGCATGGCGAGCCTCGATGCTCAGCTGGCGCTGCCAATAAGCCCGGCGCGTATCCGGTTTATGGCGGTCAGCAGCGAAAGCGTTGCCATGGCCGGAAACACAAATGGCGCGATCGATGCCGGCCACAGCCCTGGGGCGCACAGCACGGCGACGACGCCAAGCGCCAGCGCCCTGTCGCTCTTGCCGAACGGCCCGGCATAGTTGCGGCCGATCTTGGCGGCGATGCCGAGCACGCCGGCAAACTCGGTCAGCACCGCCGATATTGCGAAGGCGACGACGCCCCATGCGCCAAATTCCGGAAAGACGGCAAAAGGCAAGATCAGCGCGAGGTCCGAAACGACGTCGCACAACTCGTTAAGATACATGCCGAGCGTCGAGGCTTGGCCATGCTCGCGCGCCAGCATGCCGTCCACGGCATTCAGCGCCATGCGCACGAACATCACCACGGGGATAAGCAACAGCAGCCAGCGCCATTCATGCCGGATCGCAATGGCCGCGCCGGCGGCTATCGACATCGCGGCCGCCAGGATGGTTATGCTGTTTGCGGTGACCCCGATGGCCGCCAGCCGATTGACCAGCGGCCGCAGTCGGCCCTGGAAGGCCGGCTTGAGAGCGTAAAGCGTCGGCATTGCGTTGATCCCCCGATCCTGTTCAGCGGCTGTACATCAATATGCCAGACGCGACCAGCGGAGAGGCGGCGCGGCCATCATGCGTTCGCAAATCGATAACCATGATTGGCCCGGCAAAGCTGTCATGCACATTTGTCGGCTTTGTGTGCACTGCGGCACCTTGAATAGTGAGCACGCTTATTATATATCCCGCTCATGGTTTCCGATGGCATCGACAGATTGGGCTTCTTGATCCACGACGTGCAGCGCCTGATGCGCAAGCGCTTCGAGGCGAGGGCCAGTGGCTTGGGGCTTTCTTCGGCGCAATGGCGGCTTCTGGTCCGCGTTGCCAAGGAAGACGGTGTCGCGCAGGCGCGGCTGGCCGAACTTCTCGAAATCGAGCCGATCAGCGTTTCGCGCCTGGTCGACCGCATGGAGGAGGGAGGCTGGATCGAGCGTCGTTCCGACGCTGCCGATCGCCGCGTCCGCATGATCTTCCTGACGCCCAAGGCAAGCGATGCCTACGCCGTGATCAAGAGCATTGCCGGGGAAGTCTATGAGGAATCGCTTGTCAACGTGAAACCGGAAGCCCGTCGCATCCTCGTCGAGGGACTTGAGGCGATGGTCCGCAACCTGACCGACGACGAGACGCCGTCCATTGAAAAAGTGAAGAACACAGAGGGCGCAGCAGCATGAACGCGGTAGCCAAGATAGACGAGAAAGTGACCGAACTGGAAATGGAAGCGCCGGCGCAGCCGGCCGCGGCCCCGGCGACCGTTGCTCCCCCGGTGCAGCCGGCTCCGGCGCCGGTGAAGAAAAAGCGCCGGCTGGGCCGCTTCCTGCTGATGGTCGCGCTGCCTGCGGCATTGGCTGTTGGCGGCGGCTATGTCTGGGTTACCGGCGGCCGCTATCAGGAGACCGAGAACGCCAATCTGCAGCAGGCCAAGGTGTCGATCGCTTCCGACACGGCCGGCCGCATCGTCAAGGTCGACATCTTCGATAACCAGCTGGTCAAGCAGGGTGACGAGCTGTTTGCCATCGACCCCGAGCCCTACCGGATCGCGTTGGCGCAGGCCGACGCGGCGGTGGCGGGCGCGCGTCTCAATGTCGAGCAGTTGCGCGCCGCCTATGGCCAGTCGATGGCTCAGCAGAAGTCCGATGCCAGCCAGGTCGCCTTCGCCCAGTCGCAGTTCGACCGCGCCGCCGATCTTGCCCAGAAGGGCATCAACGCCAAATCGTCGCTGGACGAAGCCAAGAACGATCTCGACAAGGCCAAGCAGCAGCTCGCCGTTGCCGAGCAAGGCATCATCAGCGCCAAGGCAGCCCTTGGCGGCAATCCCGACATCGAAACCGACAAGCATCCGACCGTGATGGCCGCGCTCGCCGCGCGCGACAAGGCCGCCTACGACCTGGCGCAGACCACGGTCAAGGCGCCGGCTGACGGCATCGTCAGCCAGGCCTCGTCGTTCAAGGTCGGCCAGTATGTCGGTTCCGGCACGCCGCTGTTTTCGCTGGTCGAGACCGGCGACACTTGGATCGATGCCAATTTCAAGGAAACGCAGCTCACCCACATGAAGCCCGGCCAGAAGGCCGAGATCGTGGTCGACACCTATCCGGGGCGCACCTTCGAGGCGACGGTCAAGGCGATCGGCGCCGGCACGGGAGCCGAGTTCTCGCTGCTGCCGGCCCAGAATGCCACCGGCAACTGGGTCAAGGTCACACAGCGCATCCCGGTTCGTCTCGAACTGACCGATGCGGACGCCAAGATGGCGTTGCGCACCGGCATGAGCGCCACCGTTACCGTCGACACCGGCGTGGCGCGTGGCCTGCCTTCGATCTTCGGTCACGCCACGGCCGGCGAGGCCGCGCAGTAACGTCAACAGAATGCCGCAGGACCAGCGGCGGAGGTGAATAGCAGGATTGGTCTGATGGGAGGAGCTGGAAGGATCAGCGTTTGGGCACGCCGCATAGCGGCCTGGCCGAAGTCTGAAATCTCCGACGCGGACCCGTCGGTCCTCATGTTTCCGGGCGGCAGGCATCCGCTGATCAGAGACTTTCAGTCGATGTAACCCCCACATCGACAATCGCGTCCCACCGCGACGAGGGTCTCTCAACGGAAGGCGTTGCCGCCCGGAAACCCCTTGTACACGTTTTTGTTACCTGCTGGAAGTTCCACGCCATGAGCACGCCCGAACCCTTCAAAGAAGTGCCGCATCGCGGCCTGATCACGGTCGCGCTCATGTTGGCGACGATCATGCAGGCGCTCGACACGACGATCGCCAACGTCGCGCTGCCGACCATGACCGGCGATCTCGGCGCCTCGCCTGACAACATCAATTGGGTGCTGACCTCCTACATCGTTGCCGCCGCCATCATGACGCCGGTCACCGGCTGGCTGGCCGATCGCTTCGGCCGCAAGGAACTGTTCCTGACGGCGGTGGTCGGCTTCACCGTGTTTTCGATGCTGTGCGGCATCGCCTGGAGCCTGGAGACCATGGTGTTCTTCCGGCTGATGCAAGGCGTGTTCGGCGCCGCGATCGTGCCTCTGTCGCAGACCTTCCTGCTCGACATCAATCCCAGGGAACGCCATGGCCAGGCGATGGCCATCTGGGGCGCCGGTATCATGCTGGGTCCGATTCTGGGCCCGACACTCGGTGGCTGGCTGACCGAGAATTTCAACTGGCGTTGGGTGTTCTTCATCAATCTGCCGGTCGGCATCGTCGCCTTTCTCGGTATGGCCGCTTATTTGCCGGCTATCGCGCGGCGCGTGCGCGGCTTCGATTTCTTCGGCTTCGCCATGATATCGCTCGGCGTCGGCGCGCTTCAGCTGCTGCTCGACCGCGGCGGCGAGGTCGACTGGTTTTCCTCGGTCGAGATCTGGATCGAACTTGGTCTTTCGCTCACCGGCTTCTGGGTGTTCATCATTCACACCATGACGGCCGAGCACCCCTTCATCGATCCCAAGATCTTCCTCGACCGCAATTTCGTGACCGGGCTCGCATTCATCTTCGTCATGGGTGTGCTCATCCTGGCGAGCATGTCGCTGCTGCCGCCGATGCTGTCGACCATCTTCGGCTATCCGACCGTCACCATCGGCATCGTCATGGGGCCACGCGGCGTCGGCACCATGATCTCGATGCTCGTCGTCGGGCGGCTCATGAGCAGGATTGACGCCAGGATCCTCGTCGTCATCGGCTTCCTGCTGACCGCGCAGTCGCTCTACACCATGTCCAGCTTCACCCCGCAGATGGACAATTGGCTGATCATCAGCTCCGGCGTCATCCAGGGCCTGGGCATGGGGATGGTGTTCGTGCCGTTGTCGACCGTCGCCTTCGCCACGCTTGACGTGCGCTTCCGCACCGATGCCACGGCTCTGTTCAGCCTGGTGCGCAATCTTGGCTCGTCGATCGGCGTGTCGGTCAGGACGGTGTTGATGGTGCGCAACACGCAGATCAACCATGCCGAGCTTTCGGCCTTCATCAATCCGTTCAACCCCAATCTGTGGGCTGTCTCGCCGGCGGCCGCAGGCGGCGACCCAACGGCGCTCTCGCAGGTCGATCGCATGGTCAATCTCCAGGCCATGATGATCTCCTACGTCAACGACTTCAAAATACTCATGGTGATGACACTGCTTGCCATCCCGTTTGTTTTCCTGCTGCGCAAGCCGAAGCAGGCGCCAGCCGGCGGCGCGCCGGCGGCGCATATGGACTAGCTTTCCATCAAATCGTCTTGGGTGTGGCGCACCGAACCGGCACGTTTTCCTATTTTCCGAGCACGAGGCTCCAGTAACGGAGCTTGCTGTCGCTGCCGTCGCGCACATAGGCAAGGCCGAAGCGTGTGAAGCGCGGGTCGAGCATGTTGCGGCGATGGCCTGGTGAATGCACCCAGATGTCGAACAGCTTATCGAGGTCGAAACGACCCTCGGCGATGTTCTCCGCCGCGGCACCGGAAATTCTATTGTCCCTGACGCGCGAGGCGAAATCCTTGCCCCAGCCGGTGGTGTGGCTCATGCGGCGGCGCTGCGCCATGTAGCCTGCCTGCTGCAGGGCGGCCTGTTCGAGCTGCCGGTCGGGGACCAGCGGCGCGAGCCCGGCCGAGGCGCGGATGCTGGCCAGCGTGCTGGTGGCGGAGGAGGAGACCCCGGCGCCTTCGCCGGTTGGCAGTGAAACGGTGCTGCAGGCGGCGAGCCCCGCCAGGGCTGCGAGGCCGGTCAGCACCATGCGCCTGTTCAGCTTCGGGATCGGGTGGGTTTCGATTTTCGCTATGGTCATGCCTCTGAGATAATAGCGATCATGGCTTTTGCCGGGCAGGGCGGCGAAAATCGAAGAGGGGGCGACAGACTGACGCTGGCCGGTACAACGCTGATCGGCGTGGCATGCTGGGCGGAATTTCACCAGGCGATCGACGGCGCTGCCTATCCCAGGCTGGCCGGATTGCGCCTCGCATCGAAACCGATCCGGCCGTGCGTTACCGCCATTTTTCTCAACGCTACCGCTGGCGCCGCCGCACGTCAGGTTGTCTCTCATTTCACCAGAGTGATCATCCGATCGGCATACATTGTGCGATTTCCAAGCGCCGCCGCGCAGTCGGACTTGACGGACGAGTTCCCGGTCATCTGTATCGTATTGCCGACAAGCCTGAGACAGTCGCCCTGGGCGCTCATATCAGAATTGCCGGCGTAGGAAATGGGCGCGTCCGGCGCGTAGATGAAACCGCTGAGCACGGAATTTGCGCCACCATTCAATGTCAGGGCAGACGTGTTGCCGTGATCCTGGAAAATGGTGATGCCAGCATAAGGGCCGCTGGTGGGCGGGGAAAGGTTCACCTTCTCATTGGCATTTATGTAGATCTGAGCGCTTTCCATGAGGAAAATGGTCACGCCCTGGCCAGTCAGGCTGCCGTTTCCCCCTGGCTTTATGGTGGTGCCGCGCATGATGTAGACGCCCGGATTAAGCGTGATGTTCCCCGATAATGTCTTGTCGCAATAAGTGCCGGGCGACAGCGTGTAGGTTTTGCCGTTCGGGACAGGCAAACACAATGTGTAAGGGGGAGGAACGACGTCGGCCAATGGATCAAAGGATGCGTACCTATGTTCGTGCGGCGTTCCGCAGGCGAGACTGGCGCTGGGTGGCAACAGCCCGCTGGTGCCACCGACGGTTGAGACACAGCCGGCCGAAACCAGTGCGGAACCACCCCTGTTGACGGAATCCGACGCGTCCGAGTTCGCCGCGATCACGCAATTGTCCATCGAGACGTTGGTCGAGCCCTGCAGGTTCACGGCGGCGGACGCATGCGGATCGAGCGCCAGCACGCAGGCCTGCGCGCCAGGTTTTATCTTGACCGAGGCCGAGCGGTAGGCCTGCCAGGGGGCCGAGGCGCTGATGAAGCTTGGGCGGCTTATGCTGGACGACAGCGAGATAAAGTAGGCGCTTGGACTGCCGCTTGCCGTTGCCGCGAAAGCGGAGACGCTGCCCAAATATTCCTGCTGGTCGGCCGCGCTCATATTGGCGGCGAAGAACTGCAGCCCAAGCTGCTGGACATCGCCAGCCGCCATATCGGGAGAGAACTTCGTGCCGATGGCGAGCCCAGCCGCGTCCAGCGAGTTCTGGAGTTGCGAGGCGTCATGGCTCGTGCCGATCAGATCGACGGCGCCGGCCAAACCAATCATTATTGGCAGCATAGCGAAGGCGGTCGTTATGGCAAAGTTGCCGCGCTCCGAAGACCAGAAGGCTTTCAATGCGAACATAGTCCCTCGCCGAAACTCGTAAAGCTCAGGTGATACGCCAGGGATCCCTACGAGTAATTTAAGTAAATGCTAAAATGCGTAAATGCTAAAATGCAGCACAATGATTGGCCAAAACGAAGGTCTGCCAAGGTACGCCATATGAGAGGCCATACGGAGAGTTGAACACAACGAGGAGTTGCTCCCCAGGCCATTGACCCGGCGACAATCGCCGCCAACTCTGCTATCATGCTTCTCGATCTTGAAGTGGCAGCTCTGGCGGCCATCCAGGCGGTGACCGCCCCGACACACGGGAGGAAGGTTATGGCCGGCTTTCATGTCATGGCGGACGCACGTGGAATGCATGTGCAGCCGACGGTGCGCCGCATCACCACGTCGGACCTTTGGGATGCGTTGCGTCTCGGGTTCGAGGATTTCTGGGCAAAACCATCGCACTACGTGTTCCTGTGCCTGATCTATCCCATCGTCGGCCTGATCCTGACGCAGTGGACGTCCGGCGCCAATGCCATCCAGCTCATCTATCCCCTGATGTCGGGTTTCGCTCTGGTCGGGCCGTTTGCGGCGCTCGGCCTTTACGAGATCAGCCGCCGGCGCGAGCTCGGCATGAACACCTCCTGGCGGCACGCGTTTGATGTCCGGCGCTCGTCCGCGATCCCGTCGATCGCCGTCATCGGCGTCATGCTGGTGGCGCTGTTCCTGTTGTGGCTCTACACCGCGCAATCGATCTACACTGGCCTGTTCGGAGACCAGCCGCCGGCCTCGATCGGCGGCTTCATCCGCGACGTGCTGACCACCAGTAAGGGCTGGACGCTGATCCTTGCCGGTAATGCCGCGGGCTTTGTCTTTGCCGTAATCGTGCTGGCCACCACTGTGGTTGCCTTCCCGCTGCTGCTCGACCGCGACGTCGGCGCCGTCTCAGCCATCGAGACCTCGGCCCGGGCGGTGATGGCCAACCCGCTGCAAATGGCGCTGTGGGGCTTGCTGGTCGCCGTGCTTCTGGTGATCGGTTCGATCCCGCTGTTTGCCGGGCTCGCCGTCGTCATGCCGGTGCTCGGCCATGCCACCTGGCATCTCTACCGCAAGGTGGTCGAGCCGGAGCGGGCACAGCAGATAAGACGGCCGATGTAACGAAGCAGGCACCCATGGCCTTCACCCTGCCGAGACTGCCCAACAAGGTCGTCTGTCTGACCTGCCTTTGTATCGGTAGCTATCTGCATGCCGCGCCAGCGCGCGCTGACCAGCCGGTGCAGTTTGAAAGCGCGGCTTCGGAGCCAACGCCATTTCAGAAGCGCATTGCGCAAGCGGGCGGCAACGTCCCGAGGGCCGTTCCCGGCACGCCGCTGCAGGGGTATTTAACGCGTCCGCCGGGTGAGGGGCCGTTCCCGGCTGTCGTGGTTCTGCACGGATGTTCAGGTTTGCCCCGAAGTGTAAGGAAAACCTGGTCCGAGCGACTGTCTTCCTGGGGTTACGTCGTCCTCGTCGTCGACAGCTTCAGCACCCGCGGCATTAAGGAGACCTGTGATGGCCTCCACCCTGTTGATCGCGTATATGACGCCTACGGCGCTCTGGAATACCTATCAAAATACAGTTTTGTCGACCCGCGGCGCATTGCGTTGATGGGGTTCTCCGCTGGCGGGAACGCAACGCTCGAGGCCTTGCAGTCTGGTGGAGACGAGCGGCTTATGGAGCGCAAATTCAAGGCTGCGATCGCCTACTATCCGGATTGTTCGGCAACGAATGGCGACATGGCGGTCCCGACCTTGATCCTGATCGGCGAGCTGGACGATCGGACCCCCGCCAAAAATTGCCAGGAGATGATGACGCAGCGCAGCGGCAAGGGAAGCTCTGTGCAGCTTGACGTCTACCCGGGTGCTCGTCACGGATTTGACTCCGCAGGATTGAAGACCGGCATCGAGGCCTATGGTCAGTACAATGCTGCCGAGCAATCCATCCTTGCCTCTCATGCATTCCTGAAAGAAGTCTTCGGCGGCTGACAGCGGCGACCGCCGGTTTGCACTCTCAGCGCTGCGCGTCTGTCGCCATCTTCAGCGCAAGAGCCGCCAGCACGGTTCCCATCATCCAGCGCTGGATGACCAGCCACAAGGGCCGTCCGGCGAGAAAGGTGGCGATTGAACCGGCCGTTACCGCGATGACGGCATTGACGCTGAGGCTGATCGAGATCTGTGTCGCGCCGAGCACCAGGAGCTGCGACAGGACGTGACCCTTGCCGGGGCTGATGAACTGCGGCAACAGCGACAGATAGAGCACGGCCACCTTCGGATTGAGCAGATTGGTCATCAGGCCCATGGCGAAAAGCTTGCGCGGCCGGTCCCTCGGCAATTCGCGCACTTCGAATGGCGAGCGTCCGCCCGGCTTCACCGCCTGCCAGGCCAGCCACAGGAGATAGAGCACGCCGGCAAAGCGCAGCGCATCATAGGCGTAGGGCACTGCGAGCAGCAGCGCGGTGATGCCGAATGCCGCCGCCAGTACATAGAAGACAAAGCCGAGCGCCACGCCGCCAAGCGAGATGAGCCCCGCCTTCGGCCCCTGCGACAGGGAACGCGAGATCAAATAGATCATGTTGGGGCCAGGCGTCAGCACCATGCCGAGGCAGACCAGCGCGAAGGCGAGATGATTGGCTGTTTCGGGCATCTGTTCTTCCCCAGCGCGCCGCGAATGGACGCGCGATCCGGCAGGCGGCCAAGATGTGCCTGTCCCGGGAGGCGCGCGCAAGTGCATGGCGGCGCCAGCCGTTGTTCCAGCCAGCCCCCGAAGCCTGAGGATCAGCCGACGATGCGCAGGTTCGACAATTCGTTGCCGATTTCCTTGAAATCGTTCGACAAGCTGGCGCCGGTGGCATTCCAGAACAGTTTTGCCGGCTTGCTCGCGTCCGTTGGATCCTTGCGGAAGCGCGAGTTCGACGAGCAGGATTTCAGCGCCTCGATCGCCTGCTGATCGGCGGTTTTGGTCGTCGACAGGTCGAGCGCCACCGTCATCACCATGATATTGGCTGCCTTGGCGTTGTTGCAAAGCGTCGCCATCTGCTCGTTGAGCGCGTTGGTGTAGTTGCCGTTCGAATAGTCGAACTGGCCAATGGCGCTCGATGTGCCCATGAACAGGCGGCCCACCGAAGTGCCGTTGTAGCCTGGGTTGAGATAGCCGAAGGACGCATAGGTCGATTTCGAATCGGCGGGGTCGGAATGGCTGAGCGAGGACGGCGTGTAGTAGGTATTGGCG
>NZ_RZRW01001140.1:0-990 GCF_003998745.1 Mesorhizobium sp. M7A.F.Ca.US.014.04.1.1
GTTCAGGGCGAGGACCTGGAGAAGGGTGCGCTCGACGATCGCGTCATGCTCCAGGAAGCCGCCTCGGGGCTGAATGCGGCGGAAAAAGCGCAGCTGGTCAGTGCGCACGGACAACTCTTGAATCGGGTGCGTGCCGCATGTGCGGCACAGATCGATCAGGCCAATGCGGAGATGGTCCAGCTCATCGCCGACGCCCGGGCGACGATCACGGCACTGGATGCGCTCGAGACTGCGCTCAACGCTCGTCTCGAGGGCAGCGGCACTCCCGTTCCGGACTTAAAACGGTTCCTGCAGCGTTTGCTGACGACACTTGAACGGAATTCAGCGGCCGGCGCGGTGACGAATGGCGCAGCCACGCAGGCGGTGCCGACGGAACTGGCAACGCCTGCTCGAAACGGTCATGGAGCCGATGCTATGGCAAGTATGGCAAGCTATGCGGACTCGAGCACGGGACTCCCCGACCGGATCTCCTCGCGCGACGACGTGGTGAAATGCCTCGACCTGGTCGTCGCCTTCTATGACCGTACCGAACCGTCGAGCCCAATTCCGCACCTGGCTCGGCGGGTCCGTCGGATGGTGCACATGGATTTCGTTGAACTGATGGAAGATCTCGCCCCTTCGGGGCTGAAGGAGTTCAGGCTGCTGGCCGGCGTTCCCGATGCCAAGAAGACGGCTCAGAAGGATGAAAGGTAACAACACATGCCAGCCGAAAGCAAAGCCAAGGTCATCGAACGAAATCGCGCGCCGCGGGTGCAGATCGCCTACGATGTGGAAACCTACGGCAGCCCGACGACGATCGAACTGCCGTTTGTCATGGGCGTGATGGCCGACCTTGCCGGTGCTTCGCAAACCAAGGAAGCGTCAAAGTCGGTGCTGGACCGCTCCTTTGTCGAGACCGACGCGAACCGCTTCCCAAAATTCATGGAGGCGCTCGGCCCCCGCGTCAAAGCGCGGGTGAAGAACACGCTGCCGCAGGCCGAGGGCCAGGAG
>NZ_RZRW01001141.1:0-988 GCF_003998745.1 Mesorhizobium sp. M7A.F.Ca.US.014.04.1.1
AGCTCGGGGCGCCCGACCTGACCGATGCGATCTGGCTCTATGGATCCGGTGAGACAGCCATCGCCGCACAGGTCCGTGCGCCAAAACAGGGCGTCATGCCGGCCTGGGGCGCACGCCTGGGCGAGACCAAGGTCAAGGAACTCGCCGTCTATATCCATTCGCTTGGTGGTGGGGAATAGGAAGCGGGGACCTGTTCCCACCCTTCGCCAGCCAAGCGACGAGGCCCGGCCATGCCGGGCCTCGACCTATATTCGGCACCGGTAATTGACTTGCATCAACGCGCCTGCCCCCGCCCCGCGCCAAGACTTGCCTACGCTGGCAGCCTGGGCATGGGCAGATTGTCGCCTGCGCGAGTGGAGATGCATGTGCTGGACAATACGCAGGTAGAGCGGCTCGAAGCCGAAGCGGCCAATTCCGCCAAGGTGCGCCAGCCGATGTATGCCGCGCGCAAGAAGATATTCCCGAAACGGGCAACAGGGAACTTTCGTCGGTTCAAGTGGCTGGTGATGGCGATCACACTCGGTATCTACTACCTGACACAGTGGTTGCGATGGGACCGTGGCCCGTTCGCCCCGGACCAGGCCGTGCTGCTCGATCTCGCCAACCGGCGCTTCTACTTCTTCTTCATCGAGATCTGGCCGCAGGAATTCTACTATGTGGCCGGCCTTCTGATCATGGCCGGCGTCGGTCTTTTCCTGATCACGTCGACTATCGGTCGCGCCTGGTGCGGCTATACATGTCCGCAGACTGTATGGGTCGATCTGTTTCTGGTCGTCGAGCGCGCCATCGAGGGTGATCGCAACGCACGCATGAAACTCGATGCCGGCCCATGGACCGCCCGCAAGCTTGCGCTGCGGGCATCGAAACACGCCATCTGGCTGGGCATAGGGGCGGCGACGGGCGGCGCCTGGATCTTCTATTTTGCCGATGCGCCGACGCTGGTTGGCGAACTCTTTACCGGCACCGCGGCACCCGTTGCCTACATCAC
>NZ_RZRW01001142.1:0-987 GCF_003998745.1 Mesorhizobium sp. M7A.F.Ca.US.014.04.1.1
CCGCATAGATCGAGCTTCCATCGAACTGCGCATTGCCGCTCGTGTTGAGCACATCGCCGGCGAAGCCGTTGACCACCGTCGTGCGGCCTTGATTCACGAACATCGCCAGGTTGGTGAAGTTGGTTGTCGCGATACCGCCCACTCCGGCAGCATCGACGATGCTCCCGGGACCATTGGTCATCGTGTCGCCGCCGCCGCCGAAATCGCTGGTGCCGCCCGCCGTGCGCCAAGTGCCGTTGTTGTTGAATGTGTCAGCAGCAGCGCCAAAGGTCACCGTACCGGTGATGAAACCTGCGTTGGCAAGGACGAACGGCCCGCCGGTGGCCACGAGCGCTGAGTCGGTCAGCAGCCCGGAGCTGTTGCGGATCGTACCAACCGACGTATTGGTGATGGTGCCGCTGGAACCCGTCACCGTCACACCGCGCGCTACGCCGCTGGCCGTGCCGGCAACATTGACGTTCACCACGCCGGCGCCGGATGCCTTGATGCCTTCGGCGGCAGTGCCGGTGACCGCGCTGTTGGCAGTCACCGTGACCGTGCCGGTGCCGCTATTGGTCGCTTCGATGCCGGTCAGGCCCGACACCGCGCCGGTGGTCGTCACACCAACTGTGCCGGCGCCCGCCGCGTTGGTCTGACGCGCGATGATCGCCGTATTGCCCGTTGAGGACACCGCGCCGGCGTTCACCAACACACTGCCGCCGGTGGTGCGCGCGTAGACACCATTGCCCGACGTCGCGGTTACCGGACCGACCGTCTTCACCGTCGTCGAGCCGGAGCCTAAGTTCTCCGCGTCGACGCCGAATCGTGCGCCGATGGCACCATTGGCCGTCACGTTGATGTTGCCAGTTGCGGCAGCTGGGAAGATCGCGGTGACGATGCCGGCATTGCCCGACTTAATGTCGCCGTTCGCCAGCGCCGTGACATTGCCGGTCGTCGACTGCGCCTGGATATCGATGGCGTCCTTGCTGCCGGCCAGCGCCGTTACCG
>NZ_RZRW01001143.1:0-985 GCF_003998745.1 Mesorhizobium sp. M7A.F.Ca.US.014.04.1.1
CCCTTGGGAGGAGGTAAGGGGTGACCGTATTCGTCAAGGTCGGGGAGGAGGTCGACCCTGGCGAAATTCTGTCTAGATCGCCTGGCGGGCGATGATCTTGATTTCGTCGCGGACGATACCGAGATCATGCAGCTGGCGGTTCGAAAGGCGACCCAGCTCGGTAACCGTCTCGCGATAAACGCGCCAGTTACGATAGTTGCGGATCAGGTTCATTGTCGTTCTCTTTTTCAAAACTGGTTCGGACCATTCGCGGTCCGAAGAATTAGACCGCCTTGCGAGCGACGTAAGGAATGTCGCTGCGGCTGATGCCGAGGTCGGTCAGTTCACGGTTGCTCAGGCGGCTCAGCTCGGACACGGTGTCCCTGTAGCGGCGCCAGTTGCGGTAGTTGCGGATCAGGTTCATGGTAGTTCTCGTTTCGTCTTTCTTGCGGATCATTCCGTTTGTGTACGAACTATAAATAGGCGGACCCATATCGATTTAAAAGCGCTATGGCTGCATGGCAGCAATGCAAATTGTGCAATGCAGCATTAACGCTCGTTCACGGACCTGACACAAAGAAACCCGAATCGGAAAATGCCTAAGCGTCAACGGCTTGACCGGATCGGCTGCAAAAAAGACCAAACTTGGGGGGGAGAAGCAGCATGGCGAGCTATTCGTCGCGGGTCAGGGCGGATATCGCGCGCTGGCAGCAGGCCGGCATGATCGACGCCGCGACGGCCGATTCGCTGGCGCGCGATGTCGAGGCCAACGAGCGCAAGTCGCTGAGCTTCGGCTCGATCCTGGCTATGATGGCCGCCTTGCTGTTCGGCGCCGCCATCCTGATTTTCGTCGCCGCCAAGTGGGACGCGATCCCGAGGCTGGCGCGCGTGGCGGCGCTGTTTGCCGTCATCCTTGGCGGCTATGTCGGCGGCGCGGTGCTGAAGGCCCGCGACCATGCGGCAATCGGGGAAGCGCTGTGGATCGTGGCGGCCGCCCCTTTCGGCG
>NZ_RZRW01001144.1:0-980 GCF_003998745.1 Mesorhizobium sp. M7A.F.Ca.US.014.04.1.1
TCCGGAGAAACTGCCGCCGCAACACCGCGCTCAGCACGTCGCGAATGCCGATGGCGCCGACGAAGCGCGACTGGTCGTCAAACAGCGCTACCGGAGCGGTCTGCGAACGGTGCATGGCCAGCATGACGGTTTTCAGCGAGGTGCCGGGATTGGCCCAGAACACTTGCGCGGCTTCCTCGGATTGGCCTTCGACGTCGGCGCACGACACCCAGACCGCCGGCTTGCCGTCGCGTTCGGCCGCCGCCACCAGCCCGTGATCGTCGATCTTGAAGCGCGTCGTCTTGCGGCGGTCGAGCCAGACCCAGCCGTCCTTGCCGTGCTCCAGATCACGACGGTCGCGCATCACGTTCCAGGCGGTCAGCACCGACAGCGGGTTCACATTGGCGATGAAGTCTCGGACATAGTCGTTGGCGGGCCGCAGCACGATGTCTTCGGGCGCGCCGGTTTGCACGATGCGCCCACCCTCCATGATGGTGATGTGGGAGCCGATCTTCAGCGCCTCCTCGAGGTCGTGGCTGACGAAGATGATGGTCTTCTTCAATTCAGCCTGCAGCTGCAGCAATTCGTCCTGCAGCTTGGTGCGGATGAGCGGGTCGAGCGCCGAGAACGGCTCATCCATCAACAGGATCGGCGCCTCGGTGGCGAAGGCCCGCGCCAGGCCGACGCGCTGCTGCATGCCGCCCGAAAGCTCATGCGCATATTTCTTCGACCACTGGTCGAGATTGACCAGCTTGAGCTGGCGTTGGACGCGCTCCTTGCGCTCGGCTTCTGGGACGCCGGCCAGTTCGAGGCCGAGACCGACATTCTCCTCCACCGTGCGCCAGGGCAAAAGGCCGAACTGCTGGAACACCATCGCCACCTGTTTCTGGCGCAGGCGCCGCAAGGTCGCCTCGTCGCAGGTGACGACATCGACGGTCTTGTCGCCATCCTTGACCAGCACCTGGCCGCGCGACACCACGTTGATCCGGTTGACCGCCCGC
>NZ_RZRW01001145.1:0-977 GCF_003998745.1 Mesorhizobium sp. M7A.F.Ca.US.014.04.1.1
CACCAGGGCCGAAATCACCGCCGGCTGGTAAATCAGATCGGTTTGAGCCGCCAGGAATGACGCGATCGTGAGCAGGATGGCCAGGCCGTAGCCGATCACATAGCCCAACAGCCCTCCAGCCACTTCGTGCTCGGTTATACGTTCCTCGCCCGGTGCGGAATCGCGGCGGTCCTGCATCTCGCCGGGCCTGCTCTCGATGGTCATGGCGATGCTCCCAACAGATAGACCAGGGTGAAGATGGCGACCCAGATGATGTCGAGTGCGTGCCAGAAAAGCCCGAAGCAGTGGAGCCGCCGCAAAATATCCGACCGAAAACCCTTGACCCATAGCTGCGCCATCATTGTGCCCAGCCAGAGCAGCCCCAGCCCGACATGGGTGCCGTGGCAGCCAACGAGCGCAAAGAAGGCTGATAGAAATGCGCTGCGCGAAGGCCCCGCCTGCTCGCCGATCATCGCCGCGAATTCCTGTACCTCCAGAAACAGGAAGGCTGCCCCGAGCAATCCGGTGACGAGCAGCCAGGCCTGCGTGGCAGCCATCGATCTGCGATGGGTCGCGAGTGTCGCCAGGCCACCGGTGAAGCTCGACGTGAGCAGAAGGCCCGTCTGCACCGCAACGCGGGTGGGCTCGAACAAATCCTTGCCGGTCGGTCCGCCGGCGGTCGCCTTGGCAAGCACGGCATACGCCGCGAAGAAGGCCGAGAATATGATGATGTCGGACAGCAGAAAGATCCAGAAGCCATATGCCACGGTGACGAATTTCGAGGCCGGGCCGCCTTCTCCGTGGCCGGTCGCGGAGCGCACGCCATGTCGGCCGCCCTGACCAAGCCGATAGGGGTCTCGGGCCTGGGTGCCCGCGCCGAAGTCGCCGGGTAGCGCGTGATCGCTCATGCCGGCCGCTCCCAGCGCCGCAGCCGGGCTGACTGTGCGGCCTTGTGGTCATCGTCGATGCGCGCGACCTTTTCGGCGGGAATCTCATAA
>NZ_RZRW01001146.1:0-976 GCF_003998745.1 Mesorhizobium sp. M7A.F.Ca.US.014.04.1.1
ACGTTGACCCGTTCGGTCTCGTCCGGGACACCGGGCGTCTCCATCTTGACGCCCGGCGTTGTGAGCATGGGCCCGAAGAGATATGTGTTCAGGTCCTCATACGTCCATACACCCTCCCAGCCCAGCAATGTGTCGGAGTAACGCATACTTGCCATGGATGCCTTGTCGCGGCCGACGACGCCCCACAAGATGGGCCCCGTCTTGGTCTCTCCCTGTGGCTCGGCCTTGTGGCAACCGTGACACACATGGGTGAAGTAGGTTCGGCCTTTCTCGACATCCGCATTTGACAATTTCATCGAGATAGGGGCTGGCGTTGGCAAGACGACGCCGTGCGACAAGAGATAGGCGGCAACTTCATGTTGCCCCTTGAATTTTGCCATGTGGAGCGGTGTCTTGCCGTCCTTTGTCTTCGCATTCACATCGGCGCCGGCCTCGACCAGTGCCTTCACGCAATCGAGACAGCCGGATCTGACGGCGATGTGAAGGGCGGATTCACCGCCGCGCTGCGCATTTGGATTTGCGCCCCCCTGCAGCAACAGATTGATCAAGTCGACCCTGCGTTTTGCCAAAGCCGGCATGAGGGGAGGTCCCAAAAGCGGCGTCGGGGCAACGTTGGCGTCGGCACCTCGTTCCATGAGCAGTTTTGCCGCCGCAAGATGCCCGCCCCTAACCGCAAGATAGAGCGGCGTTGCTTTTCCAGCGCTCTCGTCGACGCCGGCACCGGCGTCGAGCGCTGCCGTAATTGCCGCGACATCTCCCTTCACGGCGGCGTCGTGAATGGCGGCGGCATGCGATACAATCGGGATGTGTGCAATCAGCAGTGAAATGAAAAGCAAGGACAAGCGCATTCGGCACCCCTGTGTCAAACCGGAGGACGCGGCACGCTGCGAGAAGGGATGACTTTAGTCCGAATGCTTAATCGCGGCAATGTATTTCAGCAACTGCTGTCGTAGCACATGAGTTGTCCGGATTAGGT
>NZ_RZRW01001147.1:0-972 GCF_003998745.1 Mesorhizobium sp. M7A.F.Ca.US.014.04.1.1
TGCGGGAGGTCAAAAGAATCCCGCCAAGAGGGCCTTGGCGGGTTCTCTGGAATGCCTGGTGCGGGGTCTACGCCAGCGATCGACCTTGCGCCGGCGTCGGCGCAGCCGGGGTGATCAGAGCCTCCTGGGGAAGGTGAAGCGCGGACACAATACGACGCAGCTTCGACGGATCGGTCACTCTGCCGCTTTCGATATCCTCAATCTCGTCCACCGCCAGGCCGCATGTCAGGGAAAGCTCTTCCACGCTGTAACCGCGGGTCTCCCGCATCGCTCTGAGGGTGTTGTAATCTGGCCCGCTCCCGTTGGTTGCCGGTTCGGAGTGGGGTTCGCTTTTCGCATTATGGGGCATTGGCAACTCCATGACTGAAAGAGTTTGATCAAATGAGGAGTGTTGCCTGAGACGGTCGGGAAGATGCCCTCTCACTGGTGATTTGCCAAGGGCCAAAATGGCCGTCACGGGATCGTGAACCGGGTGCCTGGCGCGGCCTCTGGCGCACACGTCGCGATCAAGTTGTTTTGAAGGCCTGATTGGCCTTTTGCCGGCAGTTTCGCCGCGCCCATTCGTTATCTCCGGGTCGCTGGCGCGAAACCATCCGGTTCCAGCCAGTTCTTTCCCGGAAGGATTTTTTGCAATGAACTTGAAGACAGTCATGGTCGTGCTCGGCACGATTTCCAGCCTTTCCGTCGCCGGCGCGGGCGCCGCCCAAGCCGCAGGCGCGCTTCGTGTGCGCGGCACGGTGGTCAGTTTTAAGCCCACGCTGCTCACCGTGAAAACCCGCCAGGGCGATACCGACGCGATCAAGCTCAAGGCCGGCTGGAAGATCTCGGGCGTCGCCAACGCCTCGGCAACGGACATCAAGCAGGGCGATTTCCTCGGCATTGCCTCCGTATCGAAAGCGGATGGCGGCAGCGGCGCCGTGGAGGTGGTGGTCTTCCCGGCCGCGCTGAAAGGCACCGGCGAGGGTGCCCGCC
>NZ_RZRW01001148.1:0-559 GCF_003998745.1 Mesorhizobium sp. M7A.F.Ca.US.014.04.1.1
CCGTCGAAGCTTAAGTCCTCGTGCACAAGCCGTGGTTTGTGGCGACGATGTTCGGCGTCGTCTTTGCGATCTTCCTCGCTTTCAACCTGACGTCGACGAGCTTCGGCGAATTGATGCGCCCGGTCATCGGCGAACCGTCGCAGAGCGGCCTCTATGGTCGGTTTGCCATCGCCTTCGTGATCGCGCTTCTGTTCGTCCTCAATGTCGTCCTGATCGGCTTCGCCTCGCTGCGTGTCCAGATCGCCATCGTCTGGTTCGAACTGCTGCTGCTCTTCCTGGCCTTCTTCGCGACCTTTCATCTCAGCCTGCCCTTCATCCGGGAAAAGCTGCCATTCCTGATTTCCCAGGGCGTGGTGACCACGCTCTACGTCTCGGCCATCTCCATCATCATCGCCTCCCTGATCGCCATACTGGGTGCCGTAGCCAACCTGTCCACCAACGTCTTCGCCTACGCCATCGCAAGCTTCTACACGTCGTTCTTCCGCGGCCTGCCGCTCCTGATGCAGGTTTATCTGATCTATCTCGGCCTGCCGCAACTGGCCTTCGTGGTCGGTGCGGT
>NZ_RZRW01001148.1:569-972 GCF_003998745.1 Mesorhizobium sp. M7A.F.Ca.US.014.04.1.1
GAAATTTTCCGATCGGGAATCCAGAGCATCGACCGTGGTCAATGGGAAGCATCGCGCTCGATGGGTTTTGGCTTTTCGTTGACCATGCGCCGGATCATACTGCCGCAGGCGCTTCCGGTCATCATTCCGCCGACCGGCAACCAGTTCATTTCCATGCTCAAGGACAGTTCGCTGGTCTCGGTCATCGGCGTCTGGGAACTGATGTTCCTTGCCCGCACGCTGGGTCAGAAGACCTTCCAGCACATGGAGATGCTGATTTCGGCGTCTCTCATCTACTGGATGCTGTCGATCTGCCTCGAGCTGATCCAGTCCCGCATCGAACGACACTATGCCAGGAGCAAGGTGCGATGAGCGCTCAAGCCATCATTGAAGCCAGAGCCGTCTCCACATGGTACGCCCAGTT
>NZ_RZRW01001149.1:0-970 GCF_003998745.1 Mesorhizobium sp. M7A.F.Ca.US.014.04.1.1
CGGTTTACCAGCGACCTTGCCGCCCTCGATCAGAACCGCGTCGATGAAGGTGCAGACTTTCCTGATTTCCATTCGAGCCAACGGTCCTTCCTGCCCAAACTCGAAAGGGCCAGGCTAGGAAGGCGCGCACCACGCGTCTTCCTCTGCTTCCGAGGAAAAACCGGATGTCTCGCTCTCGGAAGACGTGTAGCTTCACTCGGCCGCGAATTGCTTATATCGGCGCTCGCAGTGCCAACAGGAACAGATCGGTCAGCCGGAACAGTCGCACCAGTGAACCATCAGTCGCAAATCCTGTCGTTACGCGACGCCGCCAGCCTGATCAACTCAGGCGGCGATCTCAGCACGGTGTTGCGTGATCTGGTGTTGGCCGCCTGCCGGCATGCCGGATGGACGATGGGGTCGATCATGAGCATCGACGCACCGCATGGCCATGCTTACGTGATCGTTCGCCATGACCCGACCTTGATCCAGCGGTCGCTCCCCGACCGCTGGGAACTCGCCACCAGTCCGTCGATCGTCGCCCTGCAACGCAACGAGGCCGTCTATATCAGGGATGCCCGGGTCTCGGAGGAGTTTCCTGGCTATCGCATAGAGGCTTTCGAACGCGACTACCGCAGCGTTCTGGTAATGCCGATGAGTTGCGTCGACGAGGCCGGAAGGCCGATGGTGCTCAGCGTCATCTCGCGAGAGATCATGGACGTCAGCGCCGACGATCTCGCCTTCATCGGGATGATCGTCCATCTCGGTGAAATCGCTGTCGAGAAACAGCACAAGCTGCGCGAGGAGAAGCGTGCATCGGAACGGCTCCAGCAGGCGCTCCAGGCACACACGTCGCTGCTGCAGCAGGCCCTGGCCGAAAGCTCGATGCCTTCGCTTGCAGGCAGGATCGCAGCGCTTGTGCCCAACCCCGTCGTCGTGGTCGATTTCACCGCCAACCTGATCGTCGCCAGCCGCTCACCGAGCGAGAAGC
>NZ_RZRW01000115.1:0-12489 GCF_003998745.1 Mesorhizobium sp. M7A.F.Ca.US.014.04.1.1
CCCTATGGCAATGCGACCGGCGTCGACTGGCCAGACAATTGGCGGCGTTTCGCGGCGTTGAGCCAGGTCGGCGGCGACATCGCCGGCGGCGCCATCTCGGGCTACCAGCCCGACATCGTGCACGCCCATGACTGGCAGTCGGCGATGACGCTGGCCTATATGCGCTATGGCAAGGCGGTCGGCGTGCCTTCGATGATGACCGTCCACAACCTCGCCTTCCAGGGCCAGTTCGGCGCCGGCATTTTCGGCGAGCTTGGCTTGCCGGCGGCGGCGATGGCGCTCGACGGCGTCGAATATTATGGTGGTGTCGGCTTCCTCAAGGCGGGCCTGCAGGCCGCCTGGGCGATCACCACGGTCAGTCCGACCTACGCGCAGGAAATCCGCTCGCCCGAATTCGGCATGGGCCTCGACGGCCTCATCAACATGCGCTCCAGCGATCTCCATGGCATCGTCAACGGCATCGACACCGGCATCTGGGATCCGGAAACCGACAAGCATCTGGTGTCCAACTACACGGGCAGCACGCTGAAGGCGCGCGCACCCAACAGGGCTGCCGTGGAGGATCGCTTCAGCCTTGAGCGCGATGACAGCCCGATCGTCTGCGTGGTCAGCCGCCTGACCTGGCAAAAGGGCATGGACATATTGGCGCTGGTGGTCGACGGCATTGTCGCGACGGGTGCGCGGCTCGCCATCCTGGGATCGGGCGATGCCGGTCTCGAAGGCGCGCTGCTTGCCGCCGCCGCCAGGCATCGCGGCCGCATCGGCGTCGTCGTCGGCTACGACGAGGGGCTGTCGCACATCATGCAGGGCGGCTGCGACGCCATCGTCATCCCCTCGCGCTTCGAACCGTGCGGGCTGACGCAGCTTTACGGCCTGCGCTATGGCTGCGTGCCGGTGGTCGCGCGCACCGGCGGCCTCGCCGACACGGTCATCGACGCCAATGAGGCTGCCGTCTCTGCCGGCGTCGCCACCGGCTTCCAGTTCGCGCCCAACAATGGCGGCGCCTTGCTGCACGCTATCCGCCGCCTCGTCGACGCCCATGCCAGTCCGACGGTCTGGGAATCACTGCAGCGCCAGGGCATGAAAGCCGATGTGTCGTGGGACAAGAGCGCGGAAAAATACGTCGAACTCTATCGTTCGCTGCTTTCGAAAAGGGTTGCCTGAAGCATGATACGGACCGTTCCCACCAAGCCTTATTCCGACCAGAAGCCCGGCACGTCGGGCCTGCGCAAGAAGGTGCCTGTCTTTCAGCAGGAGCACTATGCCGAGAATTTCATCCAGTCGATCTTCGACGCGCTCGACGGTTTCAAGGGCAAGACCCTGGTGATCGGTGGCGACGGCCGCTTCTACAACCGCGAGGTCATCCAGAAGGCCATCGCCATCGCAGCCGCCAACGGCTTCGGCAAGGTGATGGTCGGGCAGGGCGGCATCCTGTCGACGCCAGCCGCTTCGCATGTCATCCGCAAATACAAGACCTTCGGCGGCATCATCCTGTCGGCCAGCCACAATCCGGGCGGCCCGCATGAGGATTTCGGCATCAAGTACAATGCCGGCAATGGCGGCCCGGCGCCGGAAAAGCTCACCGACGCGATCTTCGAAAAGACCAAGGCGATTTCGAGCTTCAAGATCGCCGATATCGATCCGATCGACATCGACACAACAGGCACGGTCAAGGCCGCCGGCATGACGGTCGAGATCATCGATCCGGTCGTGGACTATGCCGCGCTGATGGAAAGCCTGTTCGATTTCGACGCCCTGCGCAAACTCTTCAAGTCCGGCTTCCGCATGCGCTTCGACGCCATGCACGCGGTGACCGGTCCCTACGCCAAGGAGATCCTGGAAAACCGGCTCGGCCCGCCCAATGCCACCTGCCGCAATTTCAAGCCGCTGCCGGATTTCGGCGGCCATCACCCGGACCCTAACCTCGTCCATGCCAAGCACCTCTATGACGAGATGATGGGACCGGACGCACCGGATTTCGGCGCCGCCTCGGATGGCGATGGCGACCGCAATCTGATCATCGGCAAGGGCATTTTCGTCACCCCGTCGGATTCGGTCGCCATGCTCGCCGCCAATGCGCGTCTGGCGCCCGGCTACAAGGCCGGTTTGAAAGGCATTGCACGCTCGATGCCGACCAGTGGCGCGGCCGATCGCGTTGCTGAAAAACTCGGCGTCGGCATCTATGAGACTCCGACCGGCTGGAAATTCTTCGGCAATCTGCTCGATGCCGACATGGCGACGATCTGCGGTGAAGAGAGTGCCGGCACCGGCTCCAACCATGTCCGCGAAAAGGACGGCCTGTGGGCGGTGCTTTTGTGGCTCAACATCCTCGCCGCGCGTGGCGAAAGCTGCAAGCAGATCGTCACCGAGCACTGGGCGACCTACGGTCGCAACTACTATTCGCGGCATGATTATGAAGAGGTCGAGAGCGACCGCGCCAACGCGCTGGTCGACGAACTGCGTGCCAAGCTCGGCTCGCTGCCTGGCACCAGCGTGCGCGGCCTGAAAATCGCCAGTGCCGACGATTTTGCCTATCACGATCCGGTCGACGGTTCGATCAGCGAGCATCAGGGCATCAGGGTTCTGTTCGAAGGTGGTTCGCGGGTCGTCTTTCGGCTGTCCGGCACCGGCACGTCGGGCGCGACGTTGCGCGTCTACATCGAGCGCTACGAGCCGGACAAGTCTCGGCACGATCTCGACACCCAGGCCGCCCTTGCCGATCTGATTGCCGCGGCTGACGATATTGCCGGGATTCACAGCCATACCGGCCGCCCCAAGCCGAGCGTGATCACTTGAGAGTGGCTGCGCGCGTTTCACCTTCTCCCCTTGTGGGAGAAGGTGGCCGAGCGAAGCTCGGTCGGATGAGGGGTGCTCCAGCTTGGCGCAAACCGATGTCCAGATCACTAACGCCGCGTTCCTTTCAACACCCCTCATCCGTCTCGGCGCTGCGCGCCGATCCACCTTCTCCCGCGAGGGGAGAAGGTGAGGCGCGGGCATGACCCAGCTCGGCGCCACAGTCACCCGCGAAGGCATCCGCTTTGCCGCCTGGTCGCAGGCCGCCCGTCGGCTTTGGGTCTCGATCTTCGACGAGCAGGGCATGCGGGAAATCGAACGGCTCGAACTGCAGCGGGAAGGCGAGGGCGTCCACGCGCTGTTCGTTGCAGGTCTTGGCTCCGGAACCCGCTACGGTTTCCGCGCCGACGGGGACTATGCGCCGGAGCATGGACTGTGGTTCGACCCCGACAAATTGCTGACCGATCCCTACGCCGTCGAGATTGACAGGCCTTATGCCTATGACTGGCGGCTGGCCGATCGCCGGGGCGAGGGGGGCGATACCGCGTCGCTGATGCCGAAGGCGATCGCGGCTGCGCTACCGAAGCCTGTGCAGGCTGCGCCGCCGCTCTTCCGCGCCGGCGGCCTGGTCTACGAAATTCCGGTGCGCGCCTTCACCATGCTGCATTCGGACGTTCCCGAAAAATTGCGCGGAACAGTCGCCGCACTTGCTCAACCGGCGATCGTCGAGCACCTGAAAAAACTCGGCGTTGGCGCGGTCGAATTGATCCCGGTGACCGCGTCGATCGACGAACGGCATCTGCCGCCGCTCGGGCTGCGCAACGCCTGGGGCTACAATCCCGTGACGTTCATGGCCCTCGATCCGCGCCTTGCGCCGGGCGGCATCATGGAACTGCGAAACACGGTCGCTGTGCTGCGCCAGGCTGGTATCGGCGTCATCCTCGACCTCGTCTTCAACCACACCGGCGAGAGCGACAGGCTTGGTCCCACGCTGTCGCTGCGCGGCTTCGACAACCAGGCCTACTACCGGCACACACCTGATGGCAGGCTGGCCAACGACACCGGTACCGGCAACACAGTCGCTTGCGACCATCCTGTGGTCCAGGAGATGGTCCTCGACACGCTTCGCCATTTCGTCAGGGATGCCGGTGTCGATGGCTTCCGCTTCGACCTCGCTCCCATTCTGGGGCGGGTCGAGGGCACATTCGATGCCGAGGCGCCGCTGCTGAGAGCGATGCGCGATGACGCACTGCTGGCCGATCGCGTGTTGATCGCCGAGCCGTGGGACATCGGCCCCGACGGCTATCAGCTCGGCAATTTTCCAGCGCCCTTCCTCGAATGGAACGACAAGTATCGCGACGATGTAAGACGGTTCTGGCGTGGCGACGCCGGCATGGTCGGCGCCCTGGCGACCCGGCTCGCCGGTTCGTCAGATGTGTTTGCCGCGAACGGGCAAGGCGCCAGCCGCAGTGTCAATTTCATCGCCGCCCATGACGGCATGACGCTCGCCGACATCGTGCGCTACGAGCGCAAGCACAACGAAGCCAATGGCGAGCAGAACCGCGACGGCCACAATGAAAACCTGTCCTGGAACAACGGCGTGGAAGGTGATGCGGACAACCCGGCCGTGGCAGCGGCTCGCCAGAACGACCAGCGCGCTCTGCTCGCCGCGCTGTTTGCCTCGCGCGGCACCATCATGCTGACCGCGGGCGACGAATTCGGCCGCACCCAGCAAGGCAACAACAACGCCTATGCCCAGGACAACGAGATCACCTGGCTCGACTGGGCCGGCCGCGACCAGGCGCTGGAGCGCTACACGGCGGAACTCTCGAGGCTGCGCCGATCGATGCCGGCGCTTTCCGACACAAGCTTCCTCACTGGCCAGCCGCCGGCAGGTTCGGAGATACCGGACGTCGCATGGCTTGCTGAGACGGGCGCGCCGCTCGATGAACAGAGCTGGCAGGATCCGCAGCGGCACCGTCTTGTCATGGTCCTGAGTGGCGCCAGCGATGACGACCGCCGTCTTGCGGTGCTTGTCAACGGCGATCGCCGGGCCTGCATGTTCACCTTGCCTGAACGAGACGGATTCTTCTGGGCCCCAGCTATCGAAGCGCCGGATGCGGCGGATATCTCGCGGCCAATATCCGGGCGGACGATGATCTTCATGATCGAACGAGCGCAGGCCGGCACAAGGGAGAAGCGCAATGGCGGCGAGTGACAAGAAGGGATGGTGGCGCGGTTGCGCCATCTACCAGATCTATCCGCGCTCCTTCCAGGACACGACCGGCGATGGCAGCGGCGATCTCGCCGGTATCACATCGAGGCTCGCCCATGTCGCCTCGCTCGGTGTCGGCGCCATCTGGCTGTCGCCTTTCTTCAAGTCGCCGATGGCCGATATGGGCTACGACGTGTCGGACTACTGCGATGTCGATCCGATGTTCGGCACGCTCGAGGATTTCGATGCGCTGGTCGCCGAGGCGCATCGTCTCGGCCTGAAGATCATCATCGACCAGGTGCTGTCGCATTCATCCGACAAGCACGACTGGTTTGTCGAAAGCCGCGCCAGCCGCGATAACCCCAAAGCCGACTGGTATGTCTGGGCCGATACCAAGCCAGATGGCAGCGCGCCAAACAACTGGCTCTCCGTCTTCGGTGGCCCGGCCTGGGAATGGGATTCTACCCGCCGGCAGTATTACATGCACAATTTCCTCCCCTCGCAGCCCGATCTGAATTTCCACAATCCGGAGGTTCAGGACGCGCTTCTGGAAACTGTGCGCTTCTGGCTGGAGCGCGGCGTCGACGGTTTTCGGCTCGATACGGTCAATTACTATGTCCACGACCGCTGGTTGCGCAGCAATCCACCCTTGGCATCAAGCGTCGCCGGCACCAACAGCGAGACCAACACCTACCTTTACCAGGAGCACCTGTTCGACAAGACGCAGCCGGAAAACCTGGCGTTCCTGCGCCGCTTCAGGGCGCTGCTCGACGAATATGACGACCGCGCCGCCGTCGGCGAGATCGGCGATGAAGGCCGCTCGCTGCAGACGCTCGCGGCCTACACTTCAGGCGGCGACAAGCTGCATATGTGTTACACCTTCGACCTGCTCGGTCCGCAGTTCTCGGCTGCGCATGTGCGTGGCTGCGTCGAAGCCTTCGAGGCGGCCGTCTCCGACGGCTGGGTCTGCTGGGCCTTCTCCAACCATGACGTGGCGCGCCATGTCAGCCGCTGGACAAGGCCGGACAGCGAGCCCGACGCGGTCGCAAGATTCTCGATCATGCTGCTCGCCTGCCTGCGCGGCTCGATCTGCCTCTACGAGGGCGAGGAACTCGGGCTGGAGGAGGCGGAGCTGGCCTATGAAGATCTGCGCGATCCCGTCGGCATCCGCTTCTGGCCAGGCGTCAAGGGCAGGGATGGGTGCCGCACGCCGATGGTGTGGGAGGCCGGCGCCGACAATGCAGGCTTCTCCACGGCCAGGCCCTGGCTGCCGATACCGGCCAGCCATCGCGCTCGCGCCGTTGACGTCCAGAATGCCGACACGGTCTCTGTGCTCGCGTCCTACCGGGCTGCGCTGGCCTTGCGCGGGGAGCATGAGGCGCTGATATCCGGCTCGATCCGCTTTCTCGACGCCAAGGGTGACCTGCTCGCTTTCATCCGCGACGGCGGCGGTGAAAGACTGCTCTGTGTCTTCAATTTCGCCGGAGGACCGGCCAATTGGCCGTTGCCGGGGGACATCGGAGCGGTTGCGCAGCTGGATGGCAATGCCGCGGTCGTCGAGACTGAGCTTTTGCTGCCAGCGCTCGGAGCCTTTTTGGGCAGGCTCGACTGATATCCCGACGTTACTGCACCAGCACGGCACGTCCGCATGTCGCGCCGGTGACCCGGACATCGGCCACGCCGAGATGCACGCCGAGCGTATCGAGTAGATTGTAAAGCAATGTGTCGACTGGTGCGGTCACGGTTTTCAGAAGCGTCGTCACAGCTGGCTTCACGGTGCCGAGCAACGCCGTTACGTCAAGCCCGAGGATACCAAGCGCATTGACGGAAAGCGACAACTTGTCGACCAGTGACGTTGTCAGCGTCTGGGTAATGTCCCGTGTCGGCGTCGTCTTGATGGTTTTGGCGGCGATCTCGGTTTTGTTGAAGACCAGGTTGGTCGGGCTGACGTTGGTGATGTCGGCACCCGCCGAACCCTTCACCAGTATTAGCGGGATTTTTAGCAGCAGCAGATTGAGGCTGACATCCGCGATGTTGGCGTCGGAGAACGACTGCGGGTTGCTGAAATCCGCGAAGGCGGTGGGGCTGTTATCGGCATCGCTGGCGGCAAGGTTCACCGCCGCGATGCCGGGCTTCGCGGCAATGGTAACCTTCAGGCTGTCGGGGCCGGTCGGGCAGTTGATGTCGGTCAGCTTGGCCTCGGCGTAGGCTACTTCGACATTCAGCGGCAGCTTGACCGACAGCAGGCTGATACCGCCGCCCAGGTTTGGGTTGCCGACGCCGACCGTGACAAGCAGCTTAATGCGCGTTTGCGCGGTGCGAACCACGGTGCCGGCTTCTCCAACCGCCAGCCATGGCGAGGATTGCGGTGGTTCGCCGATGGCGATGGCGAGCGTGGTCGACAGCACCCCGGGAATGGTGGCTCCGAGGGCGACGTCGACCTGTTTTGAACCGTTTGCCAGTCCGGCGGCGGCCGTCAGCATTCCCAAGGCGCTGGCGTCGACGCCGAGGCCGGCGGGCCTTTGGCCGAGGCCCAACTTGCCGACGGAGCCGAGATCGACCAGATGACTGAGCGGGATCTGGACCGTGCTGGTCGACTTGGACGCGATCGTCTGCAGGGCGACCTTGGCCGTGTTGCCAAGCCCAGGCACATTGGCCATGGCCGTGGCGATCTGGCCGACGGTCGCCTTCGATGCCAGCACATCCGAATACGAGACGCCGGTCAGGTTCAGCTGTGTGGCAAGGCCGTCCACGAAGGAGAGCACGCTCACATCCGCGGAGATCAGCGCGTTGTAGTCCATGACACTGAGCGAGATGTTGCTGCCGAGCAGTCCGCCGAGAAGCGCGTTGAGGATACCGCCATCGAGGCTGGCGAGCCTCGATCCGACCGAGAATGTCGCCTGTGGCGTCATGCTGGCGGTGGCTTGGGTGCCGATGACGGGAGTGGGGATCAGGGAACTCGCGAAATAGCGGGCGGGGATCTTCTTCAGGGTGACACGGACGGCATTGTAGGGGGTTATGCTGGCCTGGAAACGCTGGCCCACATTGGCCCCGGATGCCACATATCGCCCGGGCGTGACCGTCACGACGGTTTTGCCGACCGCCGGCTCGATCGTCTGTCCCGAGCTTTGAACGACAACCCCTGGCATGCCGTTGTCGGTCAGCGTGGTAACGACCGCTGTATTGACATTGGTCATGTTCGAGGCGGCGGTGATCGCCGCCAGATCCACCATTGCCTGCGCTTCGCGGCGCTCGGTGTAGATCGAGGCTTCGTCGATGGCCACTGCGGCCAGCGCCAGCGCCACCGGCGCGCTCAATGCCGCCATGACGGTGAAGTTCGCTTTCCTGTCACTCAGCATCAACCGGGCAAGCCGACCGATCCCATTGCACGCATGCAGCAGCATTCAAATGCCCCCGACCCTGATCGTTGACTGGCGCCTGATCGTGGTCCCGGGCATGGCTATGCCCGGGAAAAGGTTCCAGATCGGCAGGTTGCGGGCGTCGTATTGGATGGACACCACGAACTGGCTTCCATCGGCCGTGCTGTCGTTGGCCTGGTAGGTCAACTTGCTGACATCCACGAAGGGATATCCGCCGGCATTGTTGGTGACGAAGCTGGTTACGAGCGTTTGACGTTCGGTCTGGTTCAACCCGGCAATTGCCGTGCGGGCGGCATCCGCTGCGATCTGCTGGATCGAGTTGGCGGCGCCGAAGTATATACCGTATGCAACCATTCCGAGTAGAAGAAGAATGAAAATCGGTGAAAGCAAGGCAAATTCAACCGCAGAGGTACCGCGCTCTTCTTGAAAGTTCCGCATTAGTTGACGGATTTTGGGCAATTTACTTGCTCCGTTACTCATAGCCGCCGCGCGTCTGAAGCTCGAACCGTATAGAAGGTACTCGTAATGTAACCTCAGGTTGCTTAAGAACGCATTAAGACATTCCGGCAAACTGGCATGGCTCCCGATTCGCGGTGAAAAATAGCGTCGAGGTGAAGAAACCAAGTCAAGCTTTTGGTTTCGGCTGGTGTTTCAGCGGCCACACCATAGCTTTCGTCCGCCTTACTTTGGGTGACCCAGAGAGTCTGTTGACATAAAAATTCTCCGCGTTAGTGTCTGGGCACGAGCCGCAGGACGGGAACCAGCGGCGCGCTCAAAGGGGTCAGATATCGGCTCCAGGGCGTCAACACTTAATAGGCGCGCCAACGGCGGCGCCGACAGGGAGAACTTCATGCTGAAAAACATGCTGAAGGCGACTGTGTTCGCCACGACGATGACGCTGGCCGCCGGGACGTTCTACACGCAGGCCTTTGCCGAGACCGTCTATAACAGGGGCACCGCCGCTGAATCGGAGTCGGTCGATCCGCACAAGACCTCGGCGGTTTACGAAGCCAATGTCCTGCGCGACCTGTTCCAGGGCTTGGTCATGCAGGACCAGAAGGCCAATCTCATTCCTGGTGCCGCCGAGAGCTGGACGGTTTCGGACGACGGAACCGTCTATACGTTCAAGCTGCGCAAGGACGGCATGTGGTCGGATGGCAGCCCGGTTACGGCTGACGATTTCGTCTATGCCTTCCACCGGCTGGAGGATCCGGCGACCGGCGCCGAATACGCCTCGATGCTGTATCCGGTAAAGGGTGCGGAGGACGTCAACACCAAGAAGGGCAAGCCTGAGGACATGGGCGTCAAGGCGATTGACGCAAATACGCTGGAGGTCACGCTGAAGGCGCCGACGCCCTACTTCCTGGAGATGCTGACCCACCAGGCGACCTATCCGGTGAGCAAGGCCTCCATCGAAAAGCTCGGCGCCGATTGGATCAAGCCCGGCAATCTCGTTTCGAACGGCGCCTATACGCTGGCCGAATGGGTTCCCAACGATCATATGAAGCTGGTCAAGAACCCGAAATTCTGGGATGCGGCGACCGTCAAGTTCGACGTCGTCAACTACATCCCGACCGAGGACCGCTCTTCGGCGATGAAGCGCTTCGAGGCAGGCGAACTGGACAGCTACGACGACCTTCCGACTGAACAGCTCGCCGATCTCAAGACCAAGTTTGGCGACCAGATCCACGTTGGACCGTATCTCGGCACCTATTATTATGCGATCAAGACCGACAAGGCGCCGTGGGATAATGTAGAGCTGCGCAATGCCATCTCGATGGCGATCGACCGCGACTTCCTCGCCGAAAAAGTCTGGCAGAACTCGATGCTGCCCGGCTATTCAATGGTGCCTCCCGGCATCGAAGGCTACACGCCGGCAATGGCCAAATATGCGGACATGCCGCAGATCGACCGCGAGGATGCGGCCAAGAAGATCCTCGAGAAACTCGGCTATACGCCCGAAAAGCCGCTGAAGATGGAAATCCGCTATAACACGTCGGAAAACCACAAGAACACTGCGGTGGCGATCCAGGAACAGCTGAAGCCGCTTGGCGTCGACGTCACGCTGCTCAACACCGACACCAAGACCCACTACTCCTTCCTCGAGCAGAAGGGCAACTATGATCTGGCACGTGCCGCCTGGATCGCCGATTACAAGGATCCGGAAACCTTCCTCGGCATCTCGCGCAAGGCCAGCGGCAACAATTATTCGGACTACAACAGCCCGGCCTATGAAGCGGCCATGGACAAGGCGGCCGCCGCCGGGGGCAACCCCGAACAGCGCATGAAGGAACTGGCCGACGCCGAACGCATCCTGGTCGACGACGTCGGCCAGATACCGCTCCTCTATTACAGCTACCACGATATCGTCTCCTCGAAGCTGCATGGCTTCGTCGACAACGTGATGGACGTGCATCCGTCGCGCTTCGTCAGCAAGGACTAACCCTGGCCAAGCCACCGCGCCTTCCAGGCGCGGTGGCGATGGTTTGCCATCGCATCGGCCCGGGTACCGGAATTCGATTTCGGCAAATGTCGGTGCGAAGATTTGAAAGCTGGAGCGCGGCCGTCCAACTGGACGCGCGCGGCTCTGGATCAAGCGGGGCACCGATGCTGCGATACGTATTACGGCGGCTTCTGACCGCCATTCCAACGCTGTTCGTCATCGTGACAATGGCGTTTTTCCTGATGCGCGTCGCGCCGGGCGGTCCATTCAACCAGGAGCGGGGGCTCAGTCCCGAGATCAGGGCCAATCTCGAAGCCCAGTTTGGCCTCAACGACCCGCTCTGGCTGCAATTCGTCCACTATCTCGGCAATCTGTTGCGCGGCAATTTCGGCCCGAGCTACAACATGCCGGATTTCACCGTCACCGAACTGTTCGCCAAGGGGCTGCCGATTTCGGTCCAGCTCGGCGCCTCGGCGCTTGTCCTGGCGCTGCTGCTCGGTTCCGTGCTCGGCACCATTGCGGCGCTCAATCAGAACAAGCTTGGCGACTATACGGTGATCGCGCTGGCGACGGCCGGCAGCACCATCCCAACCTTCGTCATCGCGCCGGTGATCCAACTCCTGTTCGGGCTGACCTGGAGGCTGCTGCCGATCGGTGGGTGGGGCGATGGCGCTTTCATCAACAAGGTCGGTCCGGTGCTGACGCTCGCCCTGCCGCAGATCGCCATCGTCGCCCGGCTGATGCGTGGCTCGATGATCGAATCCTTGCGGTCCCACCACATCCGCACGGCGCGCGCGCTGGGCCTGTCCGACTGGTCGGTGGTGGTCAAGCATGCTTTGCGCGGCGCCATCCTGCCGATCGTCTCCTTCACCGGTCCGGCGGCGGCGGCACTGCTGACCGGCTCGGTCATCGTCGAGACGATCTTCTCCATCCCAGGCGTCGGCCGCTATTTCGTCGATGCCGCGCTCAATCGTGACTACACGCTGGTGATGGGAACGGTGGTGGTGATCGCCATCTTTACCATTGTCTTCAACCTGATCGTCGACGTCATGTACGCGGTCGTCGATCCGAGGGTGCGCTATGACTGACATCGCGGCCACAGTCGCCCCCACCGTCATCGGCCGTTCGCTCTGGGGGGATGCCTGGGCGCGGCTCAAGGCCAATCGCGCCGCCATGTTCAGCCTGTATTACCTTGCCCTGATCGGTGTCGTCAGCGTGTTCGGGCCGTGGTTCGTGCCGCATCAATACACCACCATCTATGCCGACTATGTGCGCATGCCGCCAAGCCTGTCAGCCTATCCGAAGGCCGACATGATCGAGACGGCGCTCACCGAAGCGATCAAGCGCATGCGGGTCGACATCAAGGAATGGCGGCAGGAAGGCAACCAGGTCTTCGTCACCGTCAAGTCGACCAGGCCGATCGACGATCGCAACATCCGCTATCTTGACCGATCCGATGCCTTTGACGACACCAAGATCGAGAGCAAGTCGCCGGACGGTCTCGAAGTGACGATGAGCGCCTCGATCAAGCAGCAATATTTCCTGTTCGGCACCGACAACACCGGACGGGACCTGTTGTCGCGCACGCTGATGGCCGGGCGTATATCGCTGGCCATCGGCCTGCTCGCGGGCGTCGTGGCGGTGGTCATCGGCGTCGT
>NZ_RZRW01001150.1:0-969 GCF_003998745.1 Mesorhizobium sp. M7A.F.Ca.US.014.04.1.1
CCTGAAACTGCCCGGCGCCACCGCTGACAACACAGTGGAGAAGCTTGGCATGGCAGTCACCCTCTGAGACTCGCCTGGAGGGGAGCCGGGTTTCTAGCACCAGACCGGTGTTGCGGGCGCTTTGCTCGCAACACCCTGGCTCAACCGCGTGGCGATCTTTGGAATAAATCGATGCCGCACACCACCACGATCAGTCGCATGACGACCACCGGCGCCCCGCCTCGGCTTTCGACCCTCGCACAGTGGGCGGACCGCCACTTCAAATGGATTCTGGTCGCGCCCGCGGTGCTGTTGATACTGGCGCTGTCGATCTATCCGCTGCTGTTCTCACTGGTCGTGTCCTTCATCAACTACGACTTCCAGGTGCCGGGCCACGCCTTTGTCGGCTTGAAAAACTTCGAGCGGGTGGTGTTCGATCCCGTGGCACGGTGGTCGCTCTTGCTGACGGCCTGCCTGTCGAGCATCAGCGTCGCCATCGAATTCGTGCTGGGCCTTCTGGTGGCGCTCACCATGGTGCGCAGCTTTCCGGGGCGCGGTGTCGTCATGTCGATCCTGATCGTGCCGCTTTTCATCAGCCCGGTGATAGTCGGCCAAGCGTGGACGCTGCTGCTTCAGCGGCCTTTCGGGCCAACCAACTACATCCTGACGCAACTGTTGGGGCAGGAGGTGACGATCGGCTGGATGACCGAGCGCCCATGGCTTTATGTCTCGCTGATCATCGCTGATGTCTGGCAGTGGACTCCGTTCATGTTTGTCGTCCTGCTCGCCGGGCTTACCGCAATCCCTCCGAACCTCTACGAGGCGGCGGAACTCGACGGCGTCAATGCCTGGCAGGCCTTCTGGGCGATCACGCTGCCGCATCTCGGGTCTATGATGCTGCTGGCGTTGACCTTCCGCCTGCTTGACGCCATCCGAATGTTCGATACCATTTTTATCATGACCGGCGGCGGCCCGGGTACGCAAACCTAC
>NZ_RZRW01001151.1:0-966 GCF_003998745.1 Mesorhizobium sp. M7A.F.Ca.US.014.04.1.1
GATCTATCTACCGCGGTCGCATGGCGGCATTCCCGACAGCCCGGCCGCCGCCTTGGCGGGCGAGCATCCGGGACATTCAGACGAGGTCATCATGATCGTCGAGGATGAAGATCGTGTACGCCTGATGGCCGCAGAAGCGCTGCGAGAACTGGGCTATTCCGTCCTGGAAATGTCGGGGCCACGAGATGCACTTGCCGCCGTGGAGAGCGGGCATGTGCCTTCGCTTCTGTTCACCGATGTGGTCATGCCGGAAATGTCAGGCCGCGAACTGGTGGACAAGGTCAGGACATCGCACCCGTCACTAAAGGTGCTCTACACCACCGGCTACACGCGAAACGCGATTGTTCACAATGGCACGCTCGATTTTGGAACGGAGCTTTTGACCAAACCCTACACGATCGACGAGCTGGCCGAGAAGGTCCGAAAGGTGCTCGATCGAAAGTAACGATCGGCCAGAGGCGATGTACTCAAGCGGCCGACCCAAATCCACTGCAGGCACGGCGGGGCGGTATGATGTCTCGCCGGAACCAGGGGGACTGCCGCGAGTTCTCTGGAATGGCAAATCATCCGATCACCAGCGCCCTTACCTCAATCGGCACACTGACTTCCCGTCCCGCTGCGTTCCTGGTCTTGTTGGCCTACGCAATTCTTTGGATGATTTTCGAGCGACAGAGCTTGGATTGGCATGGAGCCGCAACATTGTTCACCTGGGCGATGACGCTGTTCATCCAGCGTGCGGAGCACCGCGACACTCAAGCGATCCATGCCAAGCTGGACGAGATCCTGCGGTCAGATCACGCGGCTTCAAACATCACCCGGATCGACGATGAAGAGCCCGAGGAGATCGAAAAACATCGCCATCGCCAGCAACAGGGCGATTGACGTGCAGCCTTTCGGTCCCGTTGCGTCAGGCGCCCGCAAGAAGACCTCCCGCATTGCGCCTTGGCGAAAGGTGCTCATCTATCT
>NZ_RZRW01001152.1:0-963 GCF_003998745.1 Mesorhizobium sp. M7A.F.Ca.US.014.04.1.1
CCACCACACAGGCATCCTACCACTACCCGCCGCGCCGATAATTCCGTGATCGCGCCAGTATCATCAAGCCGCCCGGTCTGTTTGCACGTTCGGCGAACGCTCAACAACACGACTTGACGGCCTGTGTCTGGCGTCTGAAAAGGGCTGGCCTGCGGACGTGGCGGAATTGGTAGACGCAAGGGACTTAAAATCCCTCGATCTCTGATCGTACGGGTTCGATTCCCGTCGTCCGCACCACCCTTCGCTCTTCGAGCTTCGGGTGGCAGGCCACCTGAAGCTCGGCAGGTTCGTACTTCATCCGTTCAGGCGCACCAATTCACCGGCTACCGCTTTGTTGGCATCTCTACGCCTCGAACACTTTCTCAGTGAACCATTCCGCCAACCTGGCAAGCTCCGGCCCCAGCACGCGATCGGCGCCGACAGGCGGCACGATAGCTCTGATTTGATCGACGAAGGAACGCAGTGCCGGCGGCGGCGTCCGTTCGGTGACGTGCAGCGCCTGCGAGGCGATCATTGCCAGCATCGCCATGGCGGCATCGACGCAGCGGCCGGCGGTCGCTTCCTTGGCCCATGCGAAGAACGCCGTCGTGGCGACGTCGTCCTGCCCCGCGCCAGCCGATTCCGTGCCCGGAATGAAGGTGCGCTGTGCGGCCAGCTTGGCCTGCTCGAGATAGCCGGTGATCGCCATCGGCACATAGCCGACATTGCCATGGCCATCGCTGTCGGCTGAGTGACGTCCGGTCATCAGCAGATCCGGCAGCAGCGACACCTTGCCGTTCAGAAGCTTCGAGGCGTGGCGGTCGCAGAGCAGGCAGATGTCGGCCCATATCGCCGCCAGATCGTCCAGCGCCGGCGTTGCCATCGCATTGTGATAGCCGCCGGTCGAGATGCAGCGGCCGAGCCGATCTGCATCGTCGGGCGGGATGTAGACGGGATTGTCCGATATCGAGGCCAGCGACACAT
>NZ_RZRW01001153.1:0-962 GCF_003998745.1 Mesorhizobium sp. M7A.F.Ca.US.014.04.1.1
GAAGGCAAGAGGGATGTGCGGCAGGATCAGACGTTCGCGCCGATCTACCTGCGCGGCCGAACGCAGACAAGCAAGGCAGTCGAGGTGGCATCATGAGCGAACGCGCCAACGCTTCGGTTGTCCCGTTCAAGATCGGCGATGAACCCGACGAGGGCCCGCTTTCCCAGGATCCGGCCGAGCAGCAGCTACAAAACCCGGCCGAGCGACTGCATCTGGCCGAGGCTGTGCGCATGGCCGAGGCGATCGTGTTCGCCAGCGCCGAACCCGTCAGCGAAAAGCAGCTTGCGGCACGCCTGCCGGACGGCATCAACATCGCCCTGGCCATGGCCGAGCTGCAGCAGATCTATGCGCGGCGCGGCGTCAATCTGGTGCGTGTCGGCGATGCCTGGGCGTTCCGCACCGCCGGCGACCTGGCTTTCCTGATGAGCAGGGATACCGTCCAGCAAAGGAAGCTCTCCCGCGCGGCTCTCGAAGTGCTGGCGATCATTGCCTATCACCAGCCGGTGACGCGTGCCGAGATCGAGGACATCCGCGGTGTCGAAACCTCGAAAGGCACGCTCGACACGCTGCTGGAAACGGAATGGGTGCGCATGCGCGGCCGGCGAAAGACACCCGGACGCCCGGTCACCTACGGCACGACGGAGACCTTCCTCGATCATTTCGCGCTGGAAGAGATCCGCGATCTGCCCGGCATGGAGGAACTGAAGGGGGCCGGCCTGCTTTCGGGCCGCATGCCGTCGAATTTCTCCATTCCGCAGCCGCCGGCCGATCCCGATGCATTGACCGACGACGAGGATGCGCTCACCGATATCGATCTCGAGGAACTCGGCCTGCTGACGCCGCGCGTCACGGAAGATTGACTGGCATTGGCGGCCGATCTGTCGAGGATGCGCGGATTCGTAGCGGGGCCGCCGCGTCGAAAATGCGTGACATCCGCCACCCTTTCATAAACTCTGTCGCAG
>NZ_RZRW01001154.1:0-958 GCF_003998745.1 Mesorhizobium sp. M7A.F.Ca.US.014.04.1.1
AACACCGCCGAGGCAGTAGATTTCATCCGCGCCTGCCAGGTGCTGGGCCGCAACGATCGCCGCGGCAGGGCGCCCCTCGTAGGGCGGCGCAGCCGTGAAGATGCGCGGCACGCCGGCAACCTTGGCCGTAATGACCGACATATGGGCCGAAGCCAGCAATGGATATTTTCCGCCTGGCACATAGCATCCGACGGACTGAACGGGGATGTTCTTGTGCCCAAGAACAACGCCCGGCAGGGTTTCGATCTCGATATCGCGCAACGCTTCGCGCTGATGCTGCGCGAAGTTGCGAACCTGTTCCTGCGCGAAGCGGATGTCGCTCAGGTTCTGTTCGGACAGTTCCGCAAGGCAGGCGCGTATTTCCGCATCGGTCAGGCGAAAATCCGTGCGGTCCCATTTGTCGAAGCGGATCGAAAGCTCGCGCACCGCAACATCGCCACGCGCACGGACATCGGCGATGATGCCCTCTACAGTGGCTCTGACGGTGGCCTGATCGGCTGCCACGGCGCTCGGATCGCGCCCCTCTTTGAGTTTGCGGATCACTTGGTCGCCCCTTCCGTCGTCCTGCCTTCGAAGTAGCTGTCGAGATCGAGCGCCAGTTTGATGATGCTCGAATAGTCCTCGCCGGCATGTCCATTCTGGCAATGGATGGCGAAGAGCTCTGTTGCCAGATTTCCCATCGCTGCCAGGACTTTCGAGCTGTTCGCCAGTTCCTTGGCGAGCCGCATGTCCTTCAACTGGAAATCCGAGCGGAAACCGCCGGCAAAACCGTTGGCAGAGGGCACATTCTCCATCAGGCCCGGGAATGGGTGATAGCGCTCGAGCGCGTAGTTGTTGCCCGAGGAGTTGCGCATCACATCGCTTAGGATTGCTGGGTCGAGACCATTGGCGACACCGAGTGCCAGCGCCTCGACAGTTCCCGCCATGCATATTCCGGACAGAATGTTGTTGCAGAGCT
>NZ_RZRW01001155.1:0-936 GCF_003998745.1 Mesorhizobium sp. M7A.F.Ca.US.014.04.1.1
CGCCGAACACCGGGGCAAGTGCCGTGGTCAGCGCCGAAGCCGCCGCCCAGATGCCGATAGCACGGCCGCGTTCTTTCTTCGGGTAGGCCTTGGCGATGATGGCGAGGCTGCCAGGCACCATGATTGCCGCACCGATGCCCTGCAACGCGCGAAATGCGATCAGCACAATTGCATTCGGCGCCAGCGCACAGGCAAGCGAAGCGAGGATGAACAGCGCGATGCCGGCCACGAAGGCGCGGCGCAGACCGAATCGGTCACCGGCAGCGCCCCCGGCCAGGATCAGCGCCGAGAGCGTCAACGCATAGGCATTGGAAATCCACTGCGCCTCGGCAAGGCTTGCGCCGAGATTGACGCGGATCGCTGGTGTAGCGATGGCCAGGATGGAGCCGTCTATGAAGCCAAGCGCCGAGGCCAGAATTGCCGCGATCAGCACAAATCGTCGCCGCGACTGCGGACAAAACGTTCCATTCGTGACCGGATTGGTCAGCGGGACGGCGGCGGCTTCACTTGGTGAATGCATGAAACCTTGCTTAAACCCCTGGCGCACCGGCAACAACCAGCCAGTGGCTTGCTGTCGCTGAAACCAGCCGTTTGGCCAGGGTTGCACCCTGACAGGGTGCAAATGGCACAGTCATGCCAGCCCCGTTACGTGCAGCCGGCGGGGATTTCGATGAGGCGGCCGCTTGAAAGCTCGGCTTCATCCTGATCATGCAGCTGGTCTATGCCGCCGCACTTCCCAGTTCACTGCTGCGCAAGGTTATCGGCTGAAGGTCCGCCGACAAACTCCACCGTGACACCCGGCGAAACCAGCTTGGCCAACTCCCGCGCATCCCAGTTGGTCAGGCGTACGCAGCCATGGCTTTCGGTTTTGCCGATCTTCGACGGATCCGGCGTGCCGTGGATGCCATAGGTCGGCTTGTCCAGGGCGATCCAGAC
>NZ_RZRW01001156.1:0-953 GCF_003998745.1 Mesorhizobium sp. M7A.F.Ca.US.014.04.1.1
ATCATCGCGATCTCCTTTGGCGCCCAGAACACAGCGGCTTTCGATATGTTCCACATGCTGGAAGCGCCACCCTCTGCATCGTGCAGAATGGCGAGTGCTACAGACCATCGCGGCATGCCGACGTTTGGCATGTCTATCGGTGTCGATGCTCTCATCAACGCCTCGGCGTAATTCGTGCGCCGCGGCAGGTGCTTGCAGCGGATGAAGGCCGCTCGATCATGTGGCGGCCGCTACGGGACGCCGTCCTAAACGTGAAGCCAGGCTCAAACGAACCTCCTCGGTTTTATGAACCAAAGCTCTGCCGTCGTCGCTGTCATGATATTCCGCACGTCAACGAGATGGTCAGAAAACGAGTGATCGAACCAAGCATCAGCCGGACGTGCTGGCAGGCGAACACTCTTCCGCTGCCTCGTCGGTTACCCTTCCCGTCCCGGTGGAGCGTCACTGGCCTTGTCGTTGCCTCTGGGGCACTCGCGCGGCCTCGTTGTCCCTCGCTGCGAGACTGTCGTCAGACGCTTGGTATATCTGTCGAACAATTCCACCTTTTCTGGATAGGTAAGGCGGTGTAAACGCTGGCAACCTTCGCACCGATAGTGGGCGGCAGCGATGAACCAACGCCCTGGCTTGGTGAACTCGTTTCCACATCCGGGGCATTTGAGTGTCATCTCAACCGAAGATAGTTTCTGGGAGAGCGGCATCAGGTCGCGTAACTCAAACTGCCGACGCCAGAATCAGCGTTATCCCCACCACCATCGACGCATAGATCGTGGCTAAAGCACGATCGGTCGAGGAATACTCGGCGGGTGTGCGAGGCCGGCGAAGTCGGGGCCTCGGAATGTTTCGGTGCCCACGGGACGTTGGCGGAAGCGTTGTCATTGCAAGCGCGCAAAGATAGACGCTGGGCTATATCGGCGGCGATCAGAGAATAGTCCGCCACCAATTTCGACCTGTCC
>NZ_RZRW01001157.1:0-919 GCF_003998745.1 Mesorhizobium sp. M7A.F.Ca.US.014.04.1.1
CGACCAGCTGTTATTCCGAGGCGGAATGGAAGACGGCGACAGCCGCGCGCACAAAGCGCGTTCCGTCTCGCCGGCACCGCTTGCGTCAGGACGCGACCTCCGCTTTACCCTAGCGAACTCGATCGAACTCACCCGCGGGCGCAGCAGCCATTCTTTGGTGCACTAAATGAGCGGCTGCTTTTGGGCGCGGCGATCATCACTTCGACCGGCATGCCGTTTGACCAGATCTGGAGTTCCGCTGCAGGACACGGATGCACGATATCGTCTGGATTCACAATCCAAGTGCTCGCTTCTTTCCAAAGGTCCAATCCACTCCGCCCCCTGCACCGATGAGGCCGGAAACATGCTTTCCCAGCTGCCGCTCGACAGACGGCGACCAAGGCACAAGCCCGAAGCCGAGCCCGTCATCAATCATCGCGAAGCGGCCGGAGACGAGCGAAAACCTCTGTCGATAGATGCCAGCTACTTCGTCGCCTTCAGAAGCTTTCGCGAACGGCAGTCCGGTCTCGGCCGCGAGCCGAGCGCTAAGTGCGTTCACCTCGCGATCGCGTAGCGTGTCGATCAGGTTATGAGCGAAGATGACGCGCTGACCTTCGTGTCGTGCGAGGCCCTCCTTGACAAGATGATCGGTGCGAACCTGAAGCGCCTGTTTCACTTCCTGGCCGAAGCCGCCCTCCCCGATTTCGGCGGGTTTGCTCGCGACAAGCTGACGGTCGAGCCAAGTCGCGCCGCCGGCACTGATCTGCTCCTCGATGGAGAAGTCTGAACGGATGGCGAGTGCGACACGACCGCGGCCCTTTGCATCCTCGTAGCGGCGCAGTTCAACGATCGAGCCCGGCGCGGAATCTCCGGTTGCGTCGAGATCTTGAAACCGGATGTGATGGACGCGTCCGTCGACACCATCGACGACTGCATATGC
>NZ_RZRW01001158.1:0-951 GCF_003998745.1 Mesorhizobium sp. M7A.F.Ca.US.014.04.1.1
CTCACACCTCCGGGTATGCCTATTCGATCTGGAGCGATGCACTGACCCGCTACGAGAACGTCACCGGCATGCCGGACATCGCCACGTGCAAGAACGGCGCCTTCCTGGCACCGCTCGAATTCGACCCCGGCGAACGCTGGCAATACGGCATCAGCATGGACTGGGTCGGAAAGCTGGTGGAAGCGGTCAGCGACCAGTCTCTGGAAGTCTATTTCCTCGAGAACATCTTCGCCCCGCTCGGCATGACCGATTCAGGCTTCCTGATCGGAAGCAAGCAGAAGGCCAGGGTCGCCACCTTCCATAACCGTCGCGAAGACGGCGGCCTGACGCCCGCTCCCTTCGAAATGCCGCAGCGGCCGGAATTCTTCATGGGCGGCGGCGGCGGCTTCAGTACGCCGCGCGACTACATGGCCTTCCTGCGGATGCTGCTGAACGGAGGCACTCATAAAGGCGTACGGGTGCTGAAGCCGGAAACGGTCGCGTCGATGATGCGCAACCAGATCGGCGACCTCGACGTCCAGGCCATGCGGACCGCCCAGCCTGCCTATTCGCAGAGCTTCGACCAGTTTCCAGGCGAGCCCCACAAGTGGGGTTATTCGTTCGACATCAACACGCTGCCCGGTCCGAACGGTCGGTCGGCAGGCAGCATTTCCTGGGCCGGCCTGCTCAACTGCTATTTCTGGCTCGATCCGGTCAGGAAGGTGACCGGAGCCATCTTCACCCAGCTTCTGCCCTTCTACGACGAAAAGGTCGTGAAGCTCTACGGCACATTCGAGCGCGGCCTCTACGACGGCCTCGCCTGATCAATTCCCACCTCAACACCAGGAGAACATCATGTATGCGATTACAGGAATTACTGGCAAGGTCGGCGGCGCGCTGGCGAAAGCCCTGATTGAAGCCGGAGAACCAGTCCGCGCGGTGCTGCGCGACCCCGCCAAGGCGGATGTCTGG
>NZ_RZRW01001159.1:0-949 GCF_003998745.1 Mesorhizobium sp. M7A.F.Ca.US.014.04.1.1
GGTCAGCGTGGTTCAAGATCCCGACGACGCTGCAGTACCCGATATGCCGCTGAGCGCCTTGCAGAATGTGGAAGTCGACCATTGCGTCGCCCTGTCCGAAATGGCTGGCCTGTTGCGCAGGCTTGCGTCCGAACTCGCAGGGCCGACACCAGAAATCCCGCCTGTCATCCGCCTTGAGGCTGCGATTGCTGCTCAGGAGCACAGCACAATGGAACAGACAGAACGCCAGCTTGGCATCCCCTCGACATTTGTCTGCCCCGAATGTCACGGACCGCTTTGGGAGATCGAAGACGGGCCGATTACCCGTTACCGTTGTCACACTGGACATGCATTCGGAGCGGACGTTTTGATGCAGGCCCAGGCGGACGATGCGGAACAGGCCCTTTGGAGCCTTCTAAGAGCGCACCAGCAGCGGGCCGAGTTGGCGAAACGGACGGCGCAACGAGAAGCCGCTCGGGAAAGACATAGCTTGGCCAGCCAAATGGCTACGCGGGCCGCGGAACACGAAGCCGACGCGAAACTTATTGAAGAAATTATCCATCGTCGAAGGCCGTGACAAACACACGCCCCGACAACCATGACCTTATTTCGGTCCGGGGCTCACAGTACGGCGTTGGCGACTTGCCGGAAACCATGATCCCCCACAGAGACAGCGAGGGTGGTCAACACGAGTCATTCTTCAAACATCCTTCAATGCCGGCGGCAAACAACGATATTAGGTCACATTAGCGTCAGGCGGACGACGTCATTTCTACCTCGACGGCAGAAGGCGCCAATCGCATTTTCAGGCGTCTTGCAGTTCGAAAGCAATGATGGCAGCCTCAGCGACCGCATGCCGCTGGCGTTGGTGCGCAGCCATAATGAATAGCTAGGGCCGCGTCCTCATCCGTCGGGCGGCTCACGCACCAACTCGAACGTGACCTTCACGGAGAATAGGAGCTTGCTGGTG
>NZ_RZRW01000116.1:0-10129 GCF_003998745.1 Mesorhizobium sp. M7A.F.Ca.US.014.04.1.1
GCCAGACACAGATAATCGGCACCACCGCCGTGAGCAATTGCCGCTGACATCAAGGCCTTTTTCGTTTATTTAGCCGACTTATGTATTTCGAGTGTCGTTGGCACATGCGAAAGTTTTGGTTTTGCAACGACGCCTTGTCGCGCTATGCGGCATTGCATCGACTGGATTGACGAATGGCAGCCACCAAGAAAAAGGCCGTACGCAAGGCAAAGAAGGGCGAGAGAATCCGCCAGGTGGCGGCTATTCCCTTCCGGCTGACCGCGCGTGGCGATATCGAGGTGATGCTGGTCACGTCGCGTACCACCAGGCGCTTCATCGTCCCCAAGGGCTGGCCGATGAAGGGCAAGAGCGGACGCAAGGCGGCCACCATCGAGGCGCAGGAGGAAGCCGGCGTGCTCGGCAAGACGCTGAAGCAGCCGGCGGGCACCTATTCCTTCTGGAAGCGGCTGGCAAATCGCTTTGTCCGCGTCGACGTCATCGTCTACCTGCTCGAGGTGAGCGAGGAACTGGCCGACTGGCAGGAAGCCAAACGACGCCAGCGGGCCTGGCTGGCGCCAGCCGATGCGGCCATGCTCATCGACGAGCCGGATCTTTCAACGTTGGTGAAGACGCTGAAGATCCCTGTGCAGGTGGACCAGGCGTAGAGCCTCACTCGCCGGGGTCATCGCTTTCGGGAAACGGCCGCACCGGCGTGCCGGTATAGGCCCACAGCCACTCGCGCGGCAGCGGCCCCTTGTTTCGCTCGGCCTGCTGCGACTGCTCCCAGGCATGCGCCAGGATGCCGACCGAGCGCGACAGCACGAAAAGCCCTCGCGTCAGCGGCGGCGGAAAACCGAGTTCGCCATAGATGACGGCGGTGGCGCCATCGATGTTGAGGGGTATTTTTTTCCCCTTGCGGCGTTCGACATCCGCCTCGACCGCTTCGGCGATATCGGCGAAACGCCCATTGACGGCACCGCGTGCGGCAAATTCGCGGGTCAGTTCCAGCAAGCGCGGCGCGCGCGGGTCGACGGGATGGAAGCGATGTCCGAGCCCCGGCACATAGCCCTTCTCCTCGGCGAAGAACCGGTCGAGCCGCGCCGAGACCGCCTCATTCAGCGTCATCCCGGCATCAATCGCCACGGCAATGTCACCATAAAAGGAAAGCGCCTGCTCGCCGGCGCCTCCATGCACGTCGCCGAGAACGTTGATGGCCGAGGCCATGGCGCTGTTGATACCGACGCCGCAGGTTGCAGCCATGCGCGCGATGGCAATCGATGGCGCCTGCGGTCCATGGTCGACGGCGGCAGCCAAGGCAATGCCGAGCAATTCTGCCTGGTCCTCGCTGGGCAGTTCGCCGCGCAGCATCAGCCAGATGACAGCCGGAAAGCTGACGCGGCCGATCAGATCCTGGATCTCGTAGCCACGCAGCCGGATGACACCTGGCCGCATCTCGATGATGTCGGTCTGCCACCATTCCTCGCCGCGCTCACGGCCCGTCTTCTTCTCCGTGCCGCTCATGCGCGTGCCTTTGTCCTGGTGCGGGGCGGCAGGTCGGCGAACACCTCGCTCATATGTTCGCCGAGCGCCGGCGGCGGCTTTGTCGGCAAGGGCGCCTCGCCATCGACCATGAAGCCGCCGCGCAAAACGGTCAGCGGCTTCTTCATGCCAGCCACATCGTCGAAATGCGCGGTCACCTGGCGCTCGAGGACTTGGGGCTCGGCCAGCACTTGCGGGATCGTCAGCACCCTGCCGGCAGGCACGCCGGCGCGATTGAGCGTCTCTTCCCAGGCCGCCGCCGAGGCGCCCGCCAGGGCGTCCTCGATCTCGACTTTAAGCGCCGCACGGTTGCGCTTGCGCGTCTCGCGCTCTGCATAGCGGACATCGGAAGCCAATTCCGGCCGGCCGATCAGCCGGCACAGCGCCACGAACTGCTCCTGCTTGTTGGCAGCGATGTTGATGAGCCCGTCGCCGGTGCGAAACGCACCGGAGGGTGCCGCCGTCATGTTCTCGTTGCCCATCGGCATGGGGTCGATACCTGCGGTCAGATAGTTGGAAACCGGCCAGCCAAGTGCGGAAAGTGTGCATTCGAGCATCGAAACGTCGAGAAAGGCACCCTCGCCGCTCGTCTTCTGCCGCACCAGCGCCGAGGCGATGGCGAACGCGCCGACCAGTCCGCCAAGCGTATCGGCGACGGGATAGCCGACCCGCAGCGGCGCCGCTTCCGGTGTGCCGGTGATGCTCATGATCCCAGACAGGCCCTGGATGATCTGGTCATAGGCGGGATTGTCGCGCATTGGCCCGGTCTGGCCGAAACCCGATATCGCGCAATAGACGAGGCCCGGACGGACCGTCTTCAGTGCCTCGTAGCCAAGCCCCAGCCGATCCATCACGCCGGGGCGGAAATTCTCCACCAGTGCGTCGGCGCTGGCCACCAGATCGAAAAAGCGCTCGCGATCGGCTTGCTTCTTGAGGTCGAGCACAACCGACCGTTTGCCGGCGTTCTGAGCCAGGAACGAGGCGCCCATGCCGGCGCTGTTCAGCTTTGCCGAGCCGCCGAGCTGGCGGGCGAGGTCGCCGCCTTGCGGCGCCTCGACCTTGATCACGTCGGCGCCCAGCAGCGCCAGCTGATAGGCACAGTAGGGACCGGCCAGGACATTGGTCAGGTCGAGGACGCGAATACCGGAAAGCAGTTCTGTCATGGCATCAGGGATCGATCAGGCATCGCCGGGCACATGCTCCGGTCCGCGCCGACGACGATGCTCGATGAAGGCCCAGATATGCGGGCCGGCGAGACCGATGAAGGCGAGCGTCAGCAGTGTCAGCGACAGTTTGTGGGTGTAGAACACGGACCAGTCGCCATTCGAGATAGTCATCGCCCGGCGGAACTGGGTTTCGGCGAGCGGCCCAAGGATCATGCCGATGATGACAGGCGCGGTCGGAAAATCGAACCGCCGCATCAGGAAACCGGCGGCCCCCAGCAGATAGAGGATGACGAGGTCGATGGGCGATTGCGAAATGCCATAGGTGCCGACCGTGGCGAACACCAGGATGCCGGCATAGAGCTGCGGCGCCGGGATTTTCAGCAGCCGCACCCACAGCCCGATCAGCGGCAGGTTGAGGATGACCAGGATGACGTTGGCGATGAACAGGCTGGCGATCAGCCCCCAGACGAGGTCGCCCTGGGTCGTCAAAAGCAGTGGTCCGGGATTGATGCCGTAGCTCTGGAACGCCGACAGCATGATCGCCGCCGTCGCCGAGGTCGGCAGGCCAAGCGTCAGCATCGGCACCAGCACGCCGGCTGCGGACGCATTGTTGGCGGCCTCGGGGCCGGCAACGCCTTCGATGGCGCCGACCGTGCCGAACTCCTGCTTGTGCTTCGACAGCTTCTTTTCGATGGCATAGGACAGGAAAGTCGGGATTTCGGCGCCGCCCGCCGGCATGGCGCCGATCGGGAAGCCGATCGCGGCGCCGCGTAGCCAGGGTTTCCACGAACGCCCCCACTCGGCCGCCGTCATGTAGAGCGAGCCCTTCAGCGGCACGATCTCGTCCTTGCCGGCATAGCGGCGCGAGGCCATGTACAGCGTCTCGCCGACCGCAAACAGGCCAACGGCGGCGATGATGACGTCGACGCCGTCGAGCAGTTCGGTCATGCCGAAGGTGAAGCGCGGCTGGCCGGTCTGCAGGTCGACGCCGATCATGCCGATGACGAAGCCTGCGAACAGGCTGGTCAGGCCGCGAACGGAAGACGAGCCGAGCACCGCCGAGACGGTGATGAAGGCCAGCACCATCAGCGAGAAATATTCGGCCGGACCGAAGGCCAGCGCGAATTTGACCACCACCGGCGCCAGGAAAGCGACGCCCATCGTGCCGATCGTGCCGGCGACGAACGAGCCGATCGCCGAAGTGGCGAGGGCTGCACCGCCGCGGCCGGAACGCGCCATCCTGTTGCCTTCCAGCGCGGTGACGATGGTGGCGCTTTCGCCGGGCGTGTTGAGCAGGATCGACGTCGTCGAGCCGCCGTACATGGCGCCGTAATAGATGCCGGCAAACAGGATGAAGGATGCCTCCGGCGCCACCTGATAGGTGATCGGCAAAAGCAGCGCGATGGTCAGCGCCGGCCCAAGACCGGGCAGCACACCGATGGCGGTACCAAGCGTGGTGCCGAGCAGGCACCACAGAAGGTTGACCGGGGTGAAGGCGACCGAGAAGCCATGTGCCAGATGTCCGAGCGTTTCCATGGCGTCAGCCCCTCAACATGGTGATGAACGCATCGATGACCGTGTTCAGCTGGTTCTCGATGAAACCGGCACCGATGTTGACGCCGAGCGCCCTGGCGAAGCCGAAATAGGCGGCCAGCGCCAGGATAAGGCCGAGCACGACGTCCCGCAGCGTACGCTTGCTGCCGAAGCCGTAGCAGACGAGCACGAACATGATGACGGATGCCGCCGTGAAGCCGAGCGGTTGGATGAGCAGCAGATTGGCGATCAGGCCGATAACGACGAAGCCCATTGCCTTCCAGTCGGTCGGCGTCTCCTTTTCCTCCTCCGGCTGCCAGCCGCCGCGAAGCGCGGCAAGGATGAGCAACAGCGAAAGTACCACCAGGCCAACCATGGTAAGGTAGGGAAAGACGGTCGGGCCGACCTTGGAGTAGAGCGGCGACACCGGGATCGCCAGCGTCTGCCAGGCGACGGCGCCGGCGCAGGCCAGGAGCCCGATGCCTATCAACAATTCCGGCACGGCAAGCCGCGACGGCGCCGCCTGCTGGTCGCTGGTGCTCATGATTGTCCTCCCCAGGAGAGCTGGCCAAGTATGGTTGGCGGAAATGCCCGGCGCCGCATGCTTGCTCCCCACCGCAGGGTCATGCCGGCTTGCATTTCATGCGAGAAGGGGCGACCTGCGCCGCCCCTATGACGATGGATCAGGCGAGCCCGAGATCCTTCAGGATCGCCTCGATGCGGGCTGAATCCTCGGTGACGAACTTCGCATAGTCGTCGCCGGTGAGCAGGATCGGCGTCCAGTTGCGGTTCTTGCATTCGGTCGCCCACGCGTCGCTCTTGGCCATGGTCTCGATCAGGGTGATCATCGCTGCCTTGTCGGCGTCGGAAATACCCGGCGGTGCGAAGACGCCGCGCCAGTTGAACAGTTCGACATCGATGCCGGCCTCCTTCAGCGTCGGCGCATCGATGCCGTCCTGGCGCTTGTCTGCCGAGATGGCGAGCAGCCGCAGCGCGCCCGCCTTGACCTGCTCGGAGAACTCGCCAAAGCCGGAGATGCCGGCCGCGACCTGGTTGCCGAGCAGCGCCGACAACGCCTCACCGCCGCCGGCGAACGGCACGTAGGACAGGTTTGTCGCCGGCACGCCGACAGTCTTGGCAATCAGGCCGAACAGGATGTGATCGGAACCGCCTGCGGAGCCGCCGGCGACAGGAACCTTTGTCGGATCGGCCTTGAGCGCGGCGACGAAATCAGCGGCCGTCTTGAACGGCGACTCCGCCGGCACGACCAAGGCCTCGAACTCGCCGGTAAGGCGGGCGATCGGGGTGACCTGCGTCAGATTGTTGGCGGCCTTGTTGGCAATGATGGCGCCAACCATGACCATGCCGGCAACCATCAGGGAATTGCCTTTGCCGTTCCACTGGCTGATGAATTGCGGCAGCCCGACAGTCCCGCCGGCGCCGCCGACATTGGTGATCTGCGAACCCGAGATGAGCTTTTCACTGCGCAGCACCTGGTCGATCGTGCGCGCCGTCTGGTCCCAGCCACCACCCGGTGCGGCAGGCACGAAGAGCTGTATCTGGGGCGCGCCTTCGGCCAAAGCGGGAGAAAGATGCGACGTCATCAGCCCGGCACCCACGGCTGCGGTGCTCATCAAAAATCTGCGTCTGTCCAGCATGGGATTCCTCCAAATCACGACACCTCCTCCGGTGCCCGCCAAAACGCGCCTGCATCCAGACCCGTCATCGATTTCAAGCAGATGTTACGGAGTTCTGTCAACGGAAACGATATTCTACTGGACAGAACGATTTGGCGGCGCGACACAGTCGCGTCGCTCGGCTTTCTTCAAACTGGAACCGCCATGGATTCGCCAAGCAAATCGGCAGATGCGGAAATCGACCGCGCCGAAGGTGTTGCAGCACTCGATCGGGCGATTGCCATCCTCGATGCCTTCAGCACGGAGGACCGGTCGCTCAGCCTAGCCGAAATCGCGGCGCGCACCGGCCTCTACAAGAGCACCATCCTGCGGCTTGCGAATTCCCTTTTGCGCGGACGATTGCTCGAGCGCCTCGACAATGGGCGCTACCGCGTCGGACCCGCGACGTTTCGGCTCGGTGCGCTCTACCAGCGTTCGGTCGTGGCGGTCGACATCCTGCTGCCGATCATGCGCGATCTTTCCGAGCGAAGCTGGGAAAGCGTTGCCTTCTACGTTCGCTCGGGCGATGTCCGCACCTGTCTTTACCGCGTCGAATCCAAGCACCCGATCCGCTACACGATACGCGAAGGCGACGTATTGCCTTTGCTGCTCGGCTCGGGCGGCCGCGTGCTCGCAGCGTTTTCGGGCCAGCAGGGCGAACCCTACGAGACCATCCGCAAGACCTGCAACTGTCTCGCCGTCGGCGACCGCGACCCCGAGACCGGGGGCGTGTCGGCGCCGGTATTCGGGCCAGGGGGCGTCCTGCTCGGCGCCTTGACCCTGGCTGGACCAAGCACGCGCGTCGACGCGGCCTTTCTGCAGCGCATGAAGCGTCCGCTGCTCGAGGCAGCGGCCCGCGCCACCCGCGCCTTCGGCGAGGACGCCTCAATGCTCGAGCAGGCAAGCCTGGCAGCGGACGCCCTGCCGTAGAATGCGGCCTGATTGGAAGGCTCGCCCAGTTCAACTTGACCAGAACCACACGGCGGTTCTTGGCGCGGCCCGCTTCGTCATCGTTGCTGGCGACAGGTGCCATCATGCCGGCGCCCGCAGCGGTCAGCCGCGCCGCTCAGGTCACCGCGCCAGCAGGATAGTCGGAGCGTCGTGATAGGTGGTCTTTACCACTTCCCGGTAACCGCACTTGGCAGCCACCCTCAGCGAAGCGCCATTTTCCGGATCGATGATACAGACGGTCTTCTCGCGCCCGAAAATCACTTCGCCCCATGCCAGGACGCGGCCAACCACCTCGGTGGCGAAGCCCGCCCCGTGCACGGCCGGAACCAGCGCCCACCCGGCCTCGGGAATGCCTTCGATCGATGGTTCCATGTCGCGCTTCAGATCGTGAAACCCGGCCTCGCCGATGAAGCGCCCGGTCGCCTTCTCCTCGATCGCCCAGAAGCCATAGCCAAGCAACGACCACAGGCCGGCGTGACGCAGGAAGCGCATCCAGCTTTCTTCGCGCGTGCGCGGCTTGCCGCCGATGAAGCGGGTGACGACGGGATCGGTCCACATCGCGGCATAGGTGTCGAAATCATCCAGGCGGTGTGCCCGCAGGATGGTTCGCTTCGTTTCGATGACAGGAGCACTGGTCGCTTGCGGATTGTTCATGGGATCTGCCTCGCACGGATCGCCAGCGCTTAGCAAATCGCCGGTGCTGCGCAAGGGGCCAGGGCAACACGGCCCATCATCCAGGCGCCGCTATGGGAATTTTGCGCGACGATGTTATTTTTCACCGCAGGCTGATTCAACACCCGCCAGCGCGACCTTTTTTCAGGCGCGCATTGGTGGCGTCAAACCCAGGGAAAAGAGCATGGATACCACCGATCTTGTGCTTGCGATCTTCCATCATCTGCTGGTGTTTTCGCTGGCGGGGATCATCGGCGCCGAATTCGTCCTGATCCGCGGCGATCTGGGTGCTGCGACGCTCAAGAGGCTCGCCGGCATCGACCGCCATTACGGCGTCATCGCCGCGCTGATCATCGTCGTCGGCATCGGCCGCGTCTTCTATGGCCTCAAGGGCTGGGAATTCTACGTCTACAACTGGGTGTTCTGGGCCAAGATAGCGGCGTTCGGCGCTGTCGGCCTGCTGTCGATCATCCCGACCGTCCGCTTCATATCCTGGAACAGGCAGGCGAGCGGCAATGCCTCGTTCCAGGTGCCGGCGACCGAACTTGCGTCCGTGAAGACCTATATCCGCGCCGAAGCTTTCATCTTCCTGCTCATCCCGGTCTTCGCCGCGGCGATGGCGCGCGGCTACGGCTACTAGGGTGGCGATCACCCTCCGACATTATCCACCCATCGAGTGCGGATGTTTGCGGATATCGGCAGTTTGCCGCCCAGTTGCTATTTGCTAGCTTGCCCTAGTTGTTGCTTCATGCGCAGCCGGTGTTGAGAGGAGATCCGCGCGGCGTTGGAGATTCATATCCCGGGAGGAGATCACGATGAGAAGATTTGTCGCCGCTCTGGCTGCTGCCGCGGCCGTCACGCTTTATGGGTTCGCGGCCAGCGCGCAGACCTATCCTGAACGAACCATCACCGTTGTGGTACCGTTTGCCGCCGGCGGTCCGACCGACACGGTCACGCGCCTCGTCGCCGAAGCGATGTCGAAGGATCTCGGCCAGCAGGTCATCGTCGAGAATGTCGGCGGCGCCGGCGGAACGCTGGGTGCCGGCCGCGTCGCCAACGCCGAGCCTGACGGCTATACGCTGCTGCTCCATCATATCGGCATGGCGACAAGTGCGACGCTGTACAGAAAGCTCGCCTACGACACGCTGAACGCCTTCGAATATGTCGGCCTCGTCACCGAGGTGCCGATGACCATCGTCGGCCGCAAGGACCTGGAGCCGACCGATCTCAAGGGGTTGGTGGAGTACGCCAAGGCCAACAAGGATTCCATAACCGTCGCCAATGCCGGCATCGGTGCGGCCTCGCATCTGTGCGGCATGCTGTTCATGAGCGCCATCAAGACGCCGCTGGTCACCGTGCCCTACAAGGGCACCGGCCCGGCCATGACCGATCTCCTCGGCGGTCAGGTCGACATCATGTGCGACCAGACGACCAACACCACCAAGCAGATCCAGGGCGGCACCATCAAGGCCTATGCCGTCACCTCGCCGGAGCGCCTCGATGTGCTGAAAGACGTCCCGACGACGGTGGAAGGCGGCCTTCCCGAAGTGCAGGTCGGCATCTGGCACGGTCTCTATGCACCCAAGGGCACACCGGCCGGGATCACCGAACGCCTGTCGAAATCGCTTCAGGTCGCGCTGAAGGACCAGAACGTCGCGGCCCGCTTCGCCGAACTCGGCACCAAGCCATCGCCCGAGGCCGATGCGACGCCCGCCGCACTGAAGGCCAAGCTGGAAAGTGAGATCGCGCGCTGGAAGCCGATCATCGAAGCCGCCGGCCAGTATGCCGACTGAGGTTTGAACAGGGGCGCCACCGGCGCCCCTGTTCGCTCGGCATCCGCTACGCACCGCGGCTTGGGAGAACCATCATGAAACCTTTCGCGATCGACAGGGCCAACGGCCTGTGCGCCGCCCTGTTCATCGGTTTCGGCGCATGGTTCGCGCTGCAATCGCTCGGCCTCGAAATCGGCACCGCGTTGCGCATGGGGCCAGGCTATTTTCCGCTGGTCCTGGCGATCGTGCTGGTCCTGCTTGGCGCCGTCATTCTCGTCCAGGCTGTACGCGTCGAGGGCGAAGCGGTCGGGCATATTGCGTGGCGCGGCATGCTGCTCATCCTGCCTGCTCCGATCTTCTTCGGCCTGACGGTGCGCGGCCTCGGATTCATCCCGTCGATCTTCCTGACGGCGCTGATCGCGTCGTTTGCCAGCCGCTGCATGAAGCCGTTGACCGCGCTCGTGCTGTCGGCCGGCCTGACATTGTTTGCATTCCTTGTCTTCAGCTACGCGCTCGGCCTGCCGTTCCGCCGCTTCGGCCCGTGGCTGGCCCCGTGGTTGGTGTCGTAAGGCGATGAGCATGGATCTGCTCGACAACCTTGCGCTCGGCTTTTCGACGGCGACGTCGCTGACCAACCTCGGTTTCTGCCTGATCGGCGTCCTTCTCGGCACGCTGATCGGCGTCCTGCCCGGCATCGGCGCCACCGCGACCATCGCCATGCTTTTGCCCATCACCTTCCAGATCGGCGACCCGGTTTCCTCCCTCATCATGCTCGCCGGCATCTATTACGGTGCGCAATATGGCGGCTCGACCAACGCCATTTTCATCAACATGCCCGGCG
>NZ_RZRW01000116.1:10139-12489 GCF_003998745.1 Mesorhizobium sp. M7A.F.Ca.US.014.04.1.1
CGCAATATGCCGGCTCCACCGCCGCCATTCTCATCAACATGCCCGGCGAATCCTCGTCCGCCGTCACCGCGATCGACGGCTACCAGATGGCCAGGAACGGCCGCGCCGGGGCGGCCCTCGCGATCGCGGCCATCGGCTCGTTCTTTGCCGGCACCGTTTCGACGTTCCTCGTCGCCATCTTTGCCCCGCCGCTGACGGCGATCGCGCTGAAATTCGGCGCGGCCGAGTATTTTTCGCTGATGATCGTCGGCCTGGTTTCGTCCGTCGCGCTCGCCCACGGCTCGATCGTCAAGGCGCTGGCCATGGTCGTGCTCGGCCTGCTGCTCGGCGTTGTCGGCACCGACATTTACACCGGCACGCCGCGCTTCACGCTTGGAATCCGGGAATATGCCGACGGGTTGAATTTCGTTGCGGTGGCGGTCGGTGTCTTTGGCATCGCCGAGATCCTGCGCAACCTCGAAAACGAGGATGAGCGCTCCGTGATGATCCGCAAGGTCACCGGCCTTATGCCGACCCGCGAGGACTTTCGGCGCATGGCAGCGCCCATCGTGCGCGGAACGATCATCGGTTCAGCGCTCGGCATCCTGCCGGGAGGCGGCGCGATCCTGGCAGCCTTTGCCTCCTACACGGTCGAAAAACGCGTCTCGAAAAACCCGAAGGAGTTCGGCAAGGGCGCCATCGAAGGCGTCGCCGGACCGGAATCGGCAAACAATGCCGGTGCGCAGACTTCCTTCATCCCGATGCTGACGCTGGGCATTCCGGCCAACCCTGTCATGGCGCTGATGATCGGCGCCATGATCATCCAGGGCATCGTGCCCGGCCCCAATGTCGCGACCGAACAGCCGGCGCTGTTCTGGGGCATCATCGCCTCGATGTGGATCGGCAATCTGATGCTGATCATCCTCAACCTGCCGCTGATCGGGCTTTGGGTGAAGCTGCTGACGATCCCCTATTACGTGCTTTTCCCGATCATCATGGCGTTCTGCTCGATCGGCGTCTACAGCGTCAACAGCAACGTCTATGATCTCTACGCCGTCGCCTTCTTCGGCTTCCTCGGCTACCTCCTGACCAAGCTGCGCTGCGAACCGGCACCGCTGCTGCTCGGCTTCGTGCTCGGCCCGCTGCTCGAGGAAAATCTGCGCCGCGCCATGATTCTCTCGCGCGGCGACCCGAGCACCTTCGTGACCAGACCGATCAGCGCCGGCCTGCTGCTCATAGCGCTCGCCGTGCTCGCCGTCGTCTTCCTGCCGGCGGTCAAGAAAAAGCGCGAAGAGGTGTTTGTGGAGGAGAGTTGAATTACGCCGCCGTTCCGCCTCGGTCCTGAACCTCTTCGACCGGGTCGAGCGGTGCGATCGGCACCAGCGGTGCCGGCACATCGGTCGTCTTGACCTCGGCCTTGCAGATGTCGGCGATGACGCAGGCCGGGCAATCCGGCTTGCGCGCCTTGCAGACGTAGCGGCCATGCAGGATCAGCCAGTGATGTGCATGGCGCATATATTCGTCCGGAATGATCTTCAACAATCCCTGCTCGACCTGTTCCGGCGTCTTGCCGGGCGCTAATCCGAGCCGGTTGCCTATGCGAAGAATGTGCGTGTCGACCGCCATCGTGTGCTGGCCGAAGGCCATGTTGAGCACGACATTGGCGGTCTTGCGCCCGACCCCGGGCAGCTTGACCAATTCATCTCGATTATCGGGTACCTCGCCGCCATGGTCGCGGATCAGCGCCTGCGACAGCGCAATCAAATTCTTCGCCTTGTTGCGCCACAGCCCGATGGTGCGGATATATTCGCCGACCCTTGCTTCCCCCAGCGCCAGCATCTTGTGCGGCGTATCGGCGGCCCTGAACAGCGCCCGCGTCGCCTTGTTGACGCCTACATCCGTCGCTTGCGCCGACAGCACCACCGCGACCAGCAGCGTGAAGGCGTTGACATGTTCGAGCTCGCCCTTCGGCTCGGGCCGCTGGACGGAAAAGCGCCGGAATATCTCTTTCACTTCGGCCGGGCTGTAGCGTAACGCGCTTCGCGCCGGCCGCGGGCGCGGCTTTGCGTTCGAACCATCGCGTCGTGCGGGCAACGGCTCTTTTTTGGACAGGGAAGAATCTTTGGACTTGGGGCTTGCCATTTCCCTCCTATAATATCCCCTCATGAGCGACACAAACGCCTCGTTTCAGGCCGACGAGCCATTCTTTCAGGCGCTACTGACCCCGCACCGGTCTCTGGGCCGGACAGGCTTCTTCGTCCTGATGGGCGCGCTGCTGTTCGGCTGGCTGGTGACAGGCGCGTTTTTCCTGTCGCGCGGCGCCTGGCCGGTGTTCGGCTTCTTCGGCCTCGACGTGGCCGCCGTCTACATC
>NZ_RZRW01001160.1:0-949 GCF_003998745.1 Mesorhizobium sp. M7A.F.Ca.US.014.04.1.1
CACATGACGTGTACGGGAAAATGGGGGTTGGCTGTCGAAATAGCGCCGTTGCCGCCCTTCGTCGCGCTCCAGCTGAGCCGTCTTTTCACGGCGCTTACGTACTCCCTTAAGCGCCCACAAGGCTTCGCGCCGCGCCAAGCCTAGGTCTGGCCGGAACGCATCGGCCTCGGCCAGTTGCACGAGTGAGGCCGCCGGCACGCCGGCGCGCTGCCAAAGATCGTCGATCGAGGCGAAGGGATCGTCGGTCCTGGCCGTTATGATCGCGGCCGCGTCGGCATTGGCCAGTCCCTTGACCAGCCGCAGACCAAGGCGAACGGCGAAGCGTCCCTCCTCGTCGATCGCCTCCAGCGTGCAGTCCCAGCGGCTCGCATTGACGCAGACAGGGCGGACGTCGACCCCATGCGCCTGCGCATCGCGCACGATCTGGGCGGGAAGGTAAAAGCCCATCGGTTGCGAATTGAGCAGCGCGGCGCAGAAGACGTCGGGGTGGTGGCATTTCATCCAACTCGAGGCATAGGCGATGAGCGCGAAGCTGGCGGCATGGCTCTCGGGGAAACCATAGCTGCCAAAGCCCTCGGGCTGCTTGAAGGTGGTGGCGGCAAGTTCGGGCGTATAGCCATTCCCGCCGCGCCGACCATTGACCTTCCGCACTTCGAGCGAATTTTTTCGCCAGCGACGCCGACGAAGAGCGCGGTGAGCGACTTGCCGCCCAATGCCGACCAGCGCAGAAAACTCAACTGTGGTCAGCCACTCACTCATAGCTAGCAACCTGGCGTCGACGCGGGGCAATTCCTGAGAATCTTGTGGGCAAATGCTACATCGCGAACGTGTAGGCTATTTGACGATCGTCCCAGACCACCTCGCGGAGACAATATCAATGTCACCCCCGGCGAGTGCGGGCGCCACTCGCTCAATGAGGGTTACAAACCCTGCCGCTGGAGGTTACCAA
>NZ_RZRW01001161.1:0-943 GCF_003998745.1 Mesorhizobium sp. M7A.F.Ca.US.014.04.1.1
GCGCGAAACCTTCGCCCGCCGGTCTTTCACGCGACGGCGTGAAGGGCGCGATCTCCATGAGGTCCTCGGGGGCCGAGCGGCTGGCGCGGCACTGGCGCACGAAGGCAGCGGCCACCTGTTCGGCGCCATGCCTGGCGAGCAGCGCGTCGATGAAGGAGCGCTCGTCCTCCTTCACCGGCTCATCGAAAGCCGGATCGGCAAGGATGCGCTCGTCGTCGCGCCGCATCACGTCGTCGGCCGAGGGCGGGCTCGCCCATGTCGCCTTGAGGCCGGCGTTCTGCAACAGCCGTTCGGTGCGCTTGCGGGCGCTGTTGGGCACGATCAGCGCGCTGACGCCCTTGCGCCCGGCGCGGCCGGTGCGGCCGCTGCGGTGCAGCAGCGTTTCCGGGTTGGTCGGCAAATCGGCGTGGATGACCAGCTCAAGATTGGGCAGGTCGATGCCGCGCGCCGCGACATCGGTGGCGATACAGACTTTTGCGCGGCCGTCCCGCATCGCTTGCAGCGCATGGCTGCGCTCATTCTGGCTGAGCTCGCCCGACAGGGCGACGACGGAGAAGTTGCGGTTGTTGAAGCGCGCGGTCAGATGATTGACGGCGGCACGCGTGTTGCAGAACACCAGCGCGTTCTTGGCTTCGTAATAGCGCAGCACATTGATGATGGCGTTCTCGCGGTCGGGCTGGGCGACGCTCAGCGCCCGATATTCGATGTCGAGATGCTGCTTCTCCTCGCCGGCGGCCGAAATGCGCACCGCATCGCGCTGATAGCCCTGGGCGAGCGTGGCGATCGAGCGCGGCACCGTGGCCGAGAACATCAGCGTCCGGCGTTCGGCCGGAGCGGCGTCGAGGATGAATTCGAGGTCTTCGCGAAAGCCGAGATCGAGCATCTCGTCGGCCTCGTCGAGCACCACCGCCTTCAGCGCCGACATGTCGAGCGAGCGCCGGGT
>NZ_RZRW01001162.1:0-942 GCF_003998745.1 Mesorhizobium sp. M7A.F.Ca.US.014.04.1.1
GTCTCGAGGCCGGCGCCGACGATTTCCTGACCAAGCCGGTCAATGACCTGCAGCTGATGACGCGCGTGAAAAGCCTGGTCAGGCTGAAGTCGCTGACTGACGAATTGCGCCTGCGTGCCTCGACCACACGCAACATCGGCATCGAGGAGGTGTTGAGCCGCACCTTCACGTCCGAAAACGCGACGCCAAAAGTTCTGCTGATTGACGAGCGCAAATCTTCGTTTGAGCGCATCCAGAAGATGCTGCGCGACAGTGCCGATCTCGACATTGCCACCGACCCGCATGCCGGCTTCTTCCAGGCTGCCGAAGCGCCCTATGAATGCGTCGTGATCTCGATGGCTTTTGCCGAATTCGATCCGCTGCGGCTATGCTCGCAATTGCGTTCGCTCGATCGCACCCGCTTCCTGCCGATCATCCTTCTGGCCGAGGAAGGCGAGGAGGGGCGGATCATCCGCGGCCTCGAACTCGGCATCAACGACTACCTCATGCGGCCTATAGACCAGCAGGAGCTGGTGGCGCGGATGCGTACGCAAGTGCGCCGCAAACGCTACAATGACCAGCTTCGCGCCAGCGTCACCCAAACCATCGAGATGGCGGTGACCGATGGACTAACCGGGCTGCACAACCGCCGTTACCTCGATAGCCATCTACAGACGTTGTTCGATCGTGCGGTGGCGCGCCAGCGACCATTGTCGGTGATAATCACCGACATCGACCTTCTAAAGTCGGTCAACGACACACACGGTCACGAGGCAGGTGGCGACGTGCTGCGCGAGTGCGCGCGCCGGCTACGCAAGAATGTGCGCGGTATCGACCTTGCATGCGTTTATGGGGTCGATGAATTCGTAGTGGTGATGCCGGACACAGATAGCACGGTGGCTGAAAAGGTCGCCGAACGCATTCGCGCTGAAATCGCCCAGGTGCCATTTGCTATCGGTCGTG
>NZ_RZRW01001163.1:0-939 GCF_003998745.1 Mesorhizobium sp. M7A.F.Ca.US.014.04.1.1
GTCCTGTCGACCTCGACGGTCGGCAGCGACTCCGCGAGCGCGCCTTCCTCGAACGTCTTGCGCGCCGTATCGCTGGCTTGCTCGGCGGCCGCGCGGCCGTGCAGCAGGGCGGTGATCTCGGTGGCGAGGATCTTCTTGGCCTCATTGATCTCGGATCCGCCGAGCCGCTCGAGCCGCGCCACCTCGTCCAGCGGCAGCGTCGTGTAGAGCTTCAGGAAGCGGGCGACGTCGGCATCCTCGGTGTTGCGCCAGTACTGCCAGAATTCGTAGGGGCTCAGCATCTCCGCGTCGAGCCAGACCGCGCCCGACGCCGACTTGCCCATCTTGGCGCCCGACGAGGTGGTGAGCAGCGGCGTGGTCAGTGCATAGAGCTGCGCGTCCTCCGTGCGGCGGCCGAGATCGATGCCGTTGATGATGTTGCCCCACTGGTCGGAGCCGCCCATCTGCAGGCGGCAGCCGAGACGCTTGTAGAGCTCGACGAAATCATAGGCCTGCAGGATCATGTAGTTGAATTCGAGGAACGACAGCGACTGCTCGCGATCGAGCCGCAGCTTGACGGAATCGAAGGCCAGCATGCGGTTGACCGAAAAGTGACGACCGACATCGCGCAGGAAATTGACGTAGTTGATCTCCATCAGCCAATCGGCGTTGTTGACCATGATGGCGTCGTTGGGACCGCTGCCGAATTTGAGGTAGGGCATGAAGTTGCGGCGGATACCGGCAAGATTGTCTTCGATGTCCTGCGGGGTCAAAAGCTTGCGCGCCTCATCCTTGAACGACGGGTCGCCGATCATCGAGGTGCCGCCGCCCATCAGCGCGATCGGCCGGTGACCGGTCTGCTGCAGCCAGTGCAGCATCATGATCTGGATCAGCGAGCCGGCGTGCAGGCTCTTGGCGGTCGCGTCGAAGCCGATATAGGCTGTCACCGTCTCCTTGGCG
>NZ_RZRW01001164.1:0-939 GCF_003998745.1 Mesorhizobium sp. M7A.F.Ca.US.014.04.1.1
CTGTTCGACCCCGAGGTCGACAACAAGGACAAAACGCTTTCGGAGCTGATCCGCGCCGTTGCTGTCGCCGGCTTTGCGGCGGGCAACATCATGCTGCTTTCAGTGTCGGTCTGGTCTGGCGCCGAAGGCGCAACGCGGGACCTGTTTCATTGGCTCTCGGCGCTGATCGCGATCCCGGCACTTGCCTTCGCGGGCGGCATCTTCTTCCGCTCGGCCTGGAACGCGCTGCGTCACGGCCGCATGAACATGGACGTGCCGATCGCGGTCGGGGTGTCCCTCGCCTACGCCATGAGCCTCTACGAGACGATCAACCATGGCGACCACGCCTATTTCGATGCGTCGGTGTCGCTGCTGTTCTTCCTGTTGATCGGCCGCACGTTGGATCACGTGATGCGCGAACGTGCCCGGACCGCCGTGAAAGGCCTGTCCCAGTTGGCCGTACGTGGCGCCATGGTGCTGCGCGGCGACGGCGCACGCGACTATCTGCCGGTTGGCGAGATCGAACCCGGCATGCTGCTGTTGATCGCAGCCGGTGAAAGGATACCCGTTGACGGCAAGGTCTCTCGAGGGACGTCGGACCTGGACTGTTCGCTTGTCTCGGGCGAGAGCACGCCCCGAAGCGTAGCGCCAGGCGAAGCCGTACAGGCTGGAGTCCTCAACCTGACCGGCCCGCTGACGATTGAGGCGACAGCCGCCGCGAAAGATTCGTTTCTGGCGGAAATGGTTCGGCTCATGGAAGCCGCTGAGGGCGGTCGCGCGCATTATCGCCGGATCGCCGATCGCGTTTCAGCGCTCTATGCTCCGGTGGTTCATCTCACCGCCTTCGTGACTTTCCTTGGCTGGATGGCGGCGACGGGCGACTGGCACCGGGCGACAACCATCGCCATTGCCGTTCTGATCATCACCTGCCCGTGCGCGCTCGGCCTCGCCGTGCCGATC
>NZ_RZRW01001165.1:0-935 GCF_003998745.1 Mesorhizobium sp. M7A.F.Ca.US.014.04.1.1
ATCTATTAGCGTGGTGTATGTTCCATCAGAAGGGCGTCGCTGTCTCACGGCCAGCCTCGGCGGCTAAGCGCCTTAGCGCCTTAGCTCCTGGATCGGCCTTTCTTCGAAGCCTGGGGACCCTTGGCTTCGGCAGCAAGGCGTTGTTCTCGAAGTCGCGCAGTTTTCAAATAACGCGCCTCTCTCTCGGCCGCGTTAGCAACTTTTGCCTCGCGGTCTGCGCGCTCCAATCGGTCTTTGTCGACGCTTCGCTGGGACACTTTTGCCTCCTACCAGAAGACCGTTGAATTTACTGTTCGCTAAATTGTTCCCGTCAATCGGCGACTGCCTTCCTGACGCATGCCGACCCAGCCGCCGTCCGCAGCACCGATGGCCACGACGATCTCGTCGGCAGCCGGGCCGTCGGCGATCTGAAAATTGGCGGTGATGAAGTGTGAGCGGCGACCGTTCTCGCTCTTGTGCATCATCTGAAGCGACAGCAGCGCGCCAGGCGCGCTGCGTGTGTTGCAGAATTCGAGATAGGTCGTGCCGCCCACGAGGTGAAGGAAATTGCTTCTCGCCTCATTAACATGGGCTAATGCGAGAGACCCTCCGAGAGGGTATTGGAGAGCTTAGCGAAAGGGCTGAACGATGACGATAGTCGAACTGGCTTTCGATTTGCTTGCGAAGAAGCTCGCCGCCCGCACCGGCATTTCCAGCGAAGAAGCTAGTGACCTCGTCGCCACTATGGGAGCTGATTGGTCGTCACTCGTGCGAGCAGCAAGGGTAATGAAAAAATACTCCGGTGTTGCCTGACCCGCTCGGCCTGGAAGGACTTCCTCCTCGCATGAGGGCACAAACGACCAGCTTGATGGGACGAATCGTCAGGCCATAACGGAGGCCGGTGGCATGCGCATTTACCAGAACGCACTCGATCATCTGCCAAGAAAACATGGCGG
>NZ_RZRW01001166.1:0-933 GCF_003998745.1 Mesorhizobium sp. M7A.F.Ca.US.014.04.1.1
CCACTTGGGGAGCGGAGGTCGTCGACGCCACCGACACCACATGCTGAACTGAGGCGGTCGACGCCAGCACCATTGAGGCTATGAGGACGGCGATCATTGTTGGCCGGGGCCGCGGCCCGGGAAGTCGAACTCGGCCCAAATCTGGTCCAACTTTATCGGCAGCGGGAACATCGGCACGGCCTCAAGATTGAGGGAGCCGGAATTTGCATCACGAGTCACGGACACCAGGAACTTATCATCGAGCTTGTCCGCAAAGAGGGAGGACCCGACGAACATCAGCGACTTGCCTACTGGGCCGAGCGGGTACTCCGGCCGCCAGTCGCCGACGCCGCCATGCGGCGAGTTATCGGGCAGGTATGCCACGGCTTTCTGCAGGCCGGAAATCGGGATCATGCGCGGGCCGTGGCCCGCGTTCGTCGCGAACAGGCTCGGCTGCCCATTGAACAACACCGAAACCAGGCTGAGCGGCTGGCCGTTGCCCATATCGCCGACCGTCCTGCCTGTCACCTTGGCGCCGTCCTTGAGCTGTGCAGTCGGAATGAGAACGATCGGGCTGCAGGTGTAGGCGGCGACGAGGGTGTCCTCGCCATCGATGGTGGCGAACTGCATGGCGCGGATGGGCGCGCGGGTCTCGTAGCGCTCGTGGGCGACGTGGTAAATTCGGACGGCCGTCGATGAGGACTGGCCGTCGAAGGGATAGGACACGCGCCGAAGAGTCGATGAAAATTCCTCGTTGGAGATACCGGCAACGAACAGCTCCCCATTGTGGAACTTCATGTCGACAATGGTCATTGATCGCATCGGCGTCATCGCCTTCTGACGGTACTTGTCGCCCGCTGGGACCGGCCAGTCTCCGGTGCGGTCGCGGAAGTGCTCGTCCGGGGTCGGCGCATCGGGGATGGACCAGCTGGTGGGCTTGGCGCGCGCCAAGTC
>NZ_RZRW01001167.1:0-932 GCF_003998745.1 Mesorhizobium sp. M7A.F.Ca.US.014.04.1.1
GTCGTGAGGTGCGGATGAGCCGGTTGTTCTGGATATTGATGGCCGCGATCGGGGTGGGAGCAGTCCTGCTCATGCTCAACGATTCCGCCGGCAGCACCCTCGGCGTGGAGAACAACGATTTCAGCCGGCTGATCTGGCTCGGCGCCTTTGGCGCCCTTATCGGCGCCGGCCTGCTTCGCTCGGGCCGACCCCTGGGCGCCATGGCCCGCAACTTAGGCGCCTGGGCGGCCATCGCGCTCGCGCTGATCGCCGGCTATCAGTACCGCTATGAGCTGCAGGATGTCGCCAGCCGGGTGACCGCGGGCCTTGTTCCCGGCAGTCCGCTTGCGCTTGGCGTCGAGGACGGCCACGCCACGGTGACGCTCGACAAGGCGGACAACGGCCATTTCGAAGCGCGCATCCTGGTCAACGGCAACCCGGTCCGGGCCGTGGTGGATACCGGCGCGACCAGCACCGTGCTGACGTCCGAAGACGCACAAGCCGCCGGATTCAATCCAGCGGCGCTCAACTACACCATACCGGTTTCGACCGCCAACGGCATGGCACGCGCCGCGGCCGTGAAAACCGATCAGATTGCGATCGGCGGCATCACGCGCAGGGATATGTCGGTGATGATCGCCGCACCCGGCATGCTCAGCCAGAGCCTGCTCGGCATGAACTTCATCGGTTCATTGTCGGGCTTTGACGTGCGCGGCGACCGCATGATCCTCAGGGACTGATCCCTGAATCTCAAGCCGCTTCGGCTGCCGCTCCGCCGAGCTCGACGGCCGCGAAAGCCGCCTTCAGCACGTCCGGGCCGGCGCCGGGTTTTGTCGCGTCGGTGGACAGGATCTGCCGGTAGCGGCGCGCGCCGGGCAAGCCATGGAACAGTCCGACCATGTGGCGGGTGACATGTTCCAACCGCCCCCCCCGCTCCATATGACGTGCCGCAT
>NZ_RZRW01001168.1:0-931 GCF_003998745.1 Mesorhizobium sp. M7A.F.Ca.US.014.04.1.1
GGCCGCCGTCGCGCCCGCCCGCCGCAGGAAACGCCGGTCGGTGCCGATCGGTCGCATGCTGCTGCTCGGCTTCTTCCTCGTGTTCGTGCTGTGGCCCCTCTACTGGATGTTCAACACCTCGATCAAGCCGAGCGACGACTACCTCACCGTGCCGCCCGTCTGGTTCCCTGCCGAGCCGACCCTTGTACACTACAAAGCTGCGCTGTTCGCTTATCGCGGCCTCGACGGGCTCATCAACAGTCTGATCATTTCGCTGTCGGCCACCGTGCTTTCAGCGTTGTTGGGCACGCTGATGGCTTATAGTCTGGCGCGCTACAACACGGGCGGCCAGCACCTGTCTTTCTGGGTGCTGTCACAGCGCTTCCTGCCACCGATCGGCATCGTCCTGCCGGTATTCCTTATCTATCGTGGCGTCGGGCTGTACGACACCCATATTGGTCTGATCATCGCCTATACGGTCTTCACGCTGCCGGTGTCGGTGTGGATGATGTTCGCGTATTTCCGCGGCATGCCGAAGTCGATGGAGGAGGCGGCCCTGGTCGATGGCTGCACGCGTTGGGAGGCGTTCTGGCGTGTTGCCGTGCCGCTTGCCGCCCCGGGCATCGTCGCGGCGGCCGTCTTCGCTTGCATCGCTTGCTGGACGGAGTTCTTCTTCGCGCTCATTTTGACCAGTCGAACTGCGTTCACGCTGCCAACCGTATTCCGCTCCTTCATCGGCTTCCAGGGCGCGCAATATGGTGAAGCGGCGGCCCTGGCCATTGTTTCCCTCGTGCCATCCATCGCTCTGGGAGTCCTTGCTCAACGACATCTCGTGCGCGGGCTGACGCTCGGCGCCGTTCGCGGATAGAAAGAGGCAGGCATGGCTGAAGTCAGGATCACCGGCTTGCACAAGCGCTACGGCGCCTTCCATGCGGTGCGCGGCATTTACCTC
>NZ_RZRW01001169.1:0-931 GCF_003998745.1 Mesorhizobium sp. M7A.F.Ca.US.014.04.1.1
CATCAGCGCTTCGGCAACACCCTTGCCGCGCGCCTCGGGATGAACGGCAAGATCCTTGACGAAGGCGCGGGTCCAGCACAGCGCCGCCGCCGCCAGCCGGCCCTTGGCGTCGATGACGAGGAAGCACAGCGCCGGGTCGAATTCGGGATCGTCCGCGATGCGCGGCCACCACTCGTCGAACGGACCATCGGCGCCGTCATCGAACACTTCCGTCAAAAGCGCATGCAGGGCGGGCGCGTCACCAGGCTCGAAACTGCGCATGACAAAGCCGTCGGGCCAGTGCGGCGGAACCAGCGTCTCATCGAGGATCTTGCGCAGCCGGATGTCGTTCAGGGCCGGCGGGCGCGGTTCAGGCATCGCGCTCAGGCGTCGGGTTGCAGGCGACGGCGCTGGCGGTCGCGGCCAAGGCCGGTCGCCTCGAGCAGGCCCTTGCGCTTGGCGTCGTAATAATAGCCGGTCTGATAGAGCCAGTCGGCCTTCTTGGCGTTGCCGCCGGCCACCAGCCAGGCGCCGCGCAGATATTTGACCGCGTATTTTAGATTGGTTTCGGCGTCGAACAGGCCCTTGGCCGGTCCGTCATAGCCCATGCCGCGTGCCGTCGCGTGCTTGATCTGCATCAGTCCCCAATGGCCGTTGTTGTAGGCTTTCGGGTTGAAGGTGCTCTCGCGGTTGACGACATGGCGCACCAGGTCCACCGGCACCTGGTAGATCGCCGCATATTTCTCGATCAGCCGCTCGACATCGCCACGCACGCCCGTCGCGTGTTCTTCTTGCACGGGCCCTGCCGGAAACTGGACCAGGGCCGCCGGGTTCTGCGGCACGACATAGGCGACCTGCTGGACGCCGGGCATGCGGTCGCCCTTGGCGGTTGCCGGCACGATCAGCCCCGCGGTCGTATAAGTCTCGGCCGCCTTGACCGGTTCGTTCGCAT
>NZ_RZRW01000117.1:0-12439 GCF_003998745.1 Mesorhizobium sp. M7A.F.Ca.US.014.04.1.1
TTTCCGGGCTGACCGAAGCCGACAAGCGGGCGGTGCTGGCGACGCGCGTCGCCGGTGTCATCGACAAGCTGCCTGTCAAGCAAGGCGATCACGTCAAGACGGGGGATCTGGTACTGATGCTTGCGGCGGAAGAAAAGATCTCGATGGTCGACAATGCAAAGCAGTTGGTGGTGCAGCGCCAGGCCGAGTTGGACGCAGCCTTGCGGCTGATGAAGACCGGCAATCTGCCGAAGCTGCAGCTCGACACCGCGCGCTCGAACCTGACCTCGGCGCAGTCGCAACTGGAAACGGCACAGGCCGAACTCGACCGCAACGAGGTGAAGGCGCCCTTCGACGGCGTTATCGACCGGGTGCCGGTGGAACTTGGCAGTTCCATCATGCAGGGCGGCGAGGTGGCAACCATCCTCAAGCTCGATCCGGTGATTGCCCGCGGCGAAGTCAGCGAGCGCGATCTCGGCTACCTGAAACTCGGGGACAAGGCCACCATACGGCTGGTCAGCGGCCAGACTGTCGAAGGCACCGTGCGCTACATCAGCCGCGACGCCTCTTCGGCGACCCGCACCTTCCGCGTCGAGGTTGCCGTCCCCAATGCCGACGGCTCCGTGCCGGCCGGCATGACGGCGGAAATCGCACTCAGCGCGTTGCCGCCCGATGCGGTGCTGCTGCCGCGCTCGGTGGTGACGCTCGGCGACAAGGGCGACCTCGGCATCCGTGCCGTCGGCAAGGACAACAAGGTTGCGTTCTTCCCCATCGACCTCGTCGACGACACGCCGACCGGCCTGGTGCTTGGCGGCATCCCTGCCGATGCGCGCATCATCGTTGCCGGCCAGGAACTGGTGAAGGAAGGCGATGAGGTCAAGCCGGTCGAAGCCGACCAGGCAACCATCCAGAAACTGCTGGGCGAAGCGACCGCCGGCACGCAGTAGCATGGGGTACGGCGGACAGACCCCGGGCGGGGACACTTGGCTGCGACGCAGCTCGTGAAATTCAAGAACAGGCGTTAGCCATGGATATCGTCAGACTCGCAATCAACAATGCCCGCCTGACCATTTCGGTCCTCGTCTTCCTTCTGCTCGCCGGCTGGGTCGCCTATCAGTCGACGCCGAAGGAAGCCGAGCCCGACGTTCCGATTCCGATGATGTATATCAGCCTGATCTATCAGGGCATTTCGCCTGAGGATTCGGAGCGCCTTCTGCTGCGGCCGATGGAAAGCAAGCTGAAGAGCCTGAAAGGCCTCAAGGAAATGCGCTCGGCCGCCTTCCAGGGCGGCGGCTATGTGCTGGTCGAGTTCCAGCCGCAGACAAATCTGGCGACGGCCTTGCAGGACACGCGCTCCAAGGTGCAGGACGGCAAGGCCGACCTGCCGCAGGCGGCCGAAGAGCCGGTCGTTACCGAAGTCAACATCTCCGAATTCCCCGTCCTCGTCGTCACCCTGTCGGGCGAATTGCCCGAACGCGTGCTGACCGCCGCCGCGCGCGAACTGCGCGACCGTATCGAGGAAGTGCCAGGCGTCCTGGAGGGCTCGTTGCAGGGTTCGCGCGACGATCTTGTCGAAGTCGTCATCGATCCGATGAAACTGTCGTCCTACGGGTTGCAACTCGATCAGCTGATCGGCGCTGTCGGGGCCTCCAACAGTCTGGTCGCCGCCGGCAATATCGAAGGCTCGGAAGGCAAATACGCCGTCAAGGTGCCGTCACTGATCGAGACGCCCGAGGACGTGGCGGCCTTGCCCGTGGTCGCCGGCCCCAATGCCGTGGTGCAGGCCAAGGACATCGCGACGATCCGCTCGACCTTCGCCGATGCCACGACGATCACGCGCCTCAATGGCAAGCCGGCCATCGCCATCGAAGTCAAGAAGCGCATCGGCGCCAATCTGATCGACACGCTCGCCAAGGTGAGGGAGGTGTCCGACGCCTACGTCAAGACGATGCCGCAAGGCATGAACGTCACCTACACGCAGGACAAGTCGGTCTTCGTCAACCAGTTGCTCGGCGATCTGCAGAACCACGTCATGATCGCCGTCATCCTGGTGTTCATCGTCATCCTCTACGCGCTGTCGGGTCGTGCCTCGCTGCTGATCGGCCTGGCCATTCCGTCGTCTTTCCTGATCGGCATCCTGCTGCTGGCGATGATGGGCTACACGATCAACATGATCGTGCTGTTCAGCCTGATCCTGGCTGTCGGCATGCTGGTCGACGATGCCATCATCGTCACCGAGTTCGCCGAACGGCGGATGAGCGAAGGCATGCCGAAGGCGGAAGCCTTCGCATTGGCCGCCAAGCGCATGGCCGGTCCGGTCATTGCCGCGACGATGACGCGCATAGCCGCCTTCTCGCCACTGCTGTTCTGGCCGGGCATCATCGGCGACTTCATGAAGTACATGCCGATCACCCTGATCGTCACGCTATCGGCCTCGATGCTCTATGCGCTGGTGTTCGCGCCGACGCTGGGGGCGATCTTCGCCAAGGCGCCGGAGCATCATGAGGATGATAATCGCGACGGCTGGTACATGGCGATCGTCAAGCAGGCGGTGCGGTTTCCGATTACGGTGGTTTTGCTGACGGTCGCTCTGCTGTTCGGCGTCGGCTTTGCCTATTCGAAATATGGCGCCGGTGTCGAATTCTTCCCCAGTGTCGAGCCCGACTACGGCCTGCTCTACGTGCACGCGCGCGGCAACCTTTCGCTGGCCGAAATGGATACGGCGACCAAGATTGCCGAAAACAGGATGCTCGGCTGGCCCGGCATCAAGTCGGTCTACACCCGCGTCGGCAAGACACAAGGCGGCGGCCAGGATGTCCCTGAAGACGTCGTCGGCGTCATCCAGTACGAATTCATAGATTGGCGCGAGCGCAAGTCGGCGAACCAGATCCTGAACGATTTGCGCGGCGTCATGGCCGGCATTCCCGGCGTCGATGTCGAGGTGCGCGTGCCGGAGGCCGGTCCGCCGACCGGCAAGCCGATCCAGATCAGGCTTTCGGCCGTCGACCCCAAGGGGCTCGACGACAAAGCGCGCGCGGTTGCGGCACGCATCGGCAAGGTGCCTGGCGTCATCGACATTTCCGACGGCCTCCCGCCACCCGGCGTCGACTGGGCGCTCGAGGTCGACCGTGCCAAGGCAGCGCAATATGGCATCAGCCCAACCGCTGTCGGCACAGTGGTGCAACTGGTGACCAACGGGCTGAAGCTTTCGGAATACCGGCCTGCCGGCGCCGACGACGCCGTCGACATCAGGCTGCGTCTGCCGGAAGACCGGCGCACGCTGTCGACGCTCGACGAGCTCAGGGTGCAGACCTCGCAAGGCTCGGTGCCGATCTCGAATTTCGTCGTGCGCAAGCCGGAGCCGACGGTCGGTATCCTCAACCGTATCGACGGCGCGCGCACGGTGGTCGTCCAGGCAAACGTTGCCGCAGGCGCCCAGGTCGCGGCCGTGCAGGCGGAGGTCACCAAGGCCGTCTCCGGGATGGATCTCGGCAGCGGCATACGTTGGAAGCTGGCCGGCTCGAACGAAGACAGCGCCGAGGCCAGCGCCTTCCTTGGCAAGGCGTTCGGGGCGGCGATCTTCCTGATCTTCCTGGTGCTGCTGATGCAGTTCAACAAATTCACCAGCGTGCTGATGGTGCTGTCCTGCGTGGTCATGGCGACGGTTGGCGTGTTCCTGGGGCTGCTGATCACAGGCGAGACCTTCGGCATCGTCATGTCGGGCATTGGCGTCATCGCTCTGGCCGGCGTGGTGGTGAACAACAACATCGTGCTGATCGACACCTATGACCGGCTGCGCGAAGAAGGCTGGGACAAGATGGACGCGGTGCTGCAGACCTGCCGCGAGCGCGCCCGGCCGGTGGTGCTGACGGCGGTGTCGGCGATCCTCGGCGTGTTGCCGATCGCCTTCGGCCTTGGGCTGGAAATCTTCCATCACGAGACGACGATCAACGCGCCGTCGACGCAATGGTGGATTTCGCTGTCCTCGGCGATCGTCTTCGGCCTGTCCTTCGCCACCTTGCTGACGCTGGTGGTGACGCCGTCGATGCTGATGATTTTCACGCGCAGCAAGAACAGCCGCTTCTATGCGTTTTTCCGCCGGCTGTTCCGGCGCGGCAAGGGAACGGTTTCGCCGACCGACAGGCCTGGCCAGGAAGCAGGCGACGAACCGGAAATCGCCTTTCCGAAAGCCGCCGAATAGACCCCATCGCCGATTTGACCGCAGAGGCCGCCCGGAACAACCGGGCGGCCTCTGCATTGTCTCTGAGCGAAACGTCGAAGCGAGGGCTTCTCATGCCGATCACCACCATCGTCATCATCGTCCTGATCCTTGTCCTCATCGGCGCGGTGCCGGCCTGGCCGCATTCGCGCTCCTGGGGTTATGGGCCGTCGGGTATTGTCGGCGTCGTGCTGGTGGTGCTCATGGTGTTGCTGTTGATGGGACGGCTCTGAGGCGCCCTCTCGTGGATTGTTCAGTGTGCAGAGGGGCGGCGCCCATGATCGCGGGAGTCAGGCAGCTTTCGCAACGCCATTCACGGTGGCAATGCCGATATCGCCAAGAGCTTCAGCAACCGCCTGATCCAACGGCGTGTGCGGGATCTCGCCGACGATGCCTTCCAGCCGTATCGAAGCCAGCTGATGCGGCTCGAAGCGCAGGTAGGACATGGAGACGATCTCGCGCCACATCGCCACGAACGGGCTGCCAGCGCGCAGCACCCACCAGGGCATCGAAGTCATCTTGAGCGGACGACCAATAGCCTTCTCGGCAGCGGCCTTGATCTGCAGATCGGTGACCGCGTGGCCCGGAAAGTTCAGCGCTTCATAGAAGCCGAGCTTGTCCAGATTGCGCGCCAGCGCGACGAAACCCACAGCGAAGTCAGGCAGATAGGCCCATTCATGCACGAGCTCGACCGGGCCAGGCGCGGTGTAGATACCTTTGTTGATCTTGGCGGCAACGATCAGGTCGAACCATGATCCGCTGCCGGTGCCGCCGAAGAAATCGCCGGCCCGCAGAAGAATGGTGCGGACGCGGCTCGCGTCGGCCTCGCGACGAAACAACTCCTCCATGGCGCAGCGGATGCGGCCCTTTTGCGTGCTCGGGTGGAAGGGTGTGTCTTCCGATATCACCGCCGGCATCGGCGAGCCGTAATTGTAAACGGTGCCGGGGAAGAGGTGCAGTGCGCCGTTCGCGTGGCAGGCGGCCATGACATTCTGCGCCATCGGCAGGCACTTGCCCCAGTCGGTGTAGATCGGGTTGAGGCCGTTGAAGACGATATCGACACCTTGCGTGGCGCGGATGAGGGCCTCGCGGTCGAGAGCGTCACCGGCAACGGCCGTGGCGCCCTTGAGTTCGGCCGGTACCTTGCCGTTGCGGGTGACGGTGCGGACCTCGTAGCCCGCGTCGATGAAGGCCTTGGCGACCACGCGGCCGAGCCGGCCACCGGCACCGAGAATTGCGATCTTGGTCATTGGAAGCACTCCTGGTTGGGATTTAGGTGGTCGGTCGGGCGATCGGTACCAGCGACAGCGCGATCGGGATCAGCGACAAGCGCGATCGGGATCAGCGGCTGCCGAAGAGGTCGCGGTTGCTGCCCTGTGTGACCGGCTTCCGGATGGCCGCATCGGGGTTGTGAATCGAAGCGGTGGTCGTGTCGTCGGTGCTGGTGGCGGCCGGCTGGCTGGCGTCGTTCGAACCAAACTTGTCGCTGCCGGCAAAAGCGGCGCTGACGGAAATGAGGATAGCGGCGGTGGTGAGAGCGATCTTGGTCATCTGAGTTCTCCTGGTAGGTGTTTGCAGTCCGTGTTGGTGTCTGCAGCTGGAATATGGGCGCTTCGAATACGAATGGAAATTGACTAAAGGTGGCGTTCTGATATTCATAAATGAATGGCAGAAATCGACTGGAACCTGATCAAGAGCTTTGTCACCGTGGCGGAATCCGGCAGCCTGTCGGCTGCCGCGCGAAAGCTTTCGGCCAGCCAGCCGACGCTTGGCCGTCACATCGGCGAGTTGGAACAGGCGCTGGGCGTCACGCTGTTCCGTCGAGGACGGCACGGCTACGAACTGACGGAGGCCGGCAGCACGCTGTTGGAACGCGGCAAGGCGGTCAGCGAGCAGGCAAGCGCCTTCTCACTCCTGGCACTGGGTTCGGTCGAGGCTATCGAAGGCACGGTGCGTATCGCCGCCAGCGAGGTCGTGGCGGCCTATGTCCTGCCTGAGATGACGATGCGGCTGGGGATCGAGGAGCCCGGCATCGAGGTCGAGATCGTCGCTTCCAATCAGGTTGAGAACCTGCTGCGTCGAGATGCCGACATCGCCATCCGCATGGTCAAGCCGGCGCAGAACGAGCTGATGGCACGCAAGGTCTGCGACATCGAGCTCTGCGCCTGCGCGGCCAAATCCTATCTCGACAGGCGCGGCCGTCCGCTGAAGCCTGCCGATCTTGTCGGCCACGATCTGGTCGGCTTCGACCGCGGCGACGAGATCATCAGGGGTTTTACCCAGCACGGCATCCCCGTCACCCGGAGCAGCTTCCGCTTCAGGACCGACAACCAGATGGTTTTGTGGGAAGCGGTGCGGGCGGGAAACGGCATTGGTCTTGGCCAGGAGCCGCTGGCCGACAGGGATCCTTTGATTGAGAAGGTGCTGCCTGACCTGCCGCTGCCAGTTCTGCCGGTGTGGCTGGCGATGCATCGCGACGTGCGTACCAGCGTGCGCATCCGCCGTGTGGTGGATTTCCTTCACGAGGAGCTGAAACGCTATTCTGCGGGTGCTGGCGCGAATTCGGCGCGGTGAGCGAGCCCGGCCATCAGCAACACGATGATCAGCAGTCCCGACATGGTGATGAAGATCGGGCCGAAGCTGGAATGCTCGGCAACGAAGCCGATCGCCGACGGCGCCACCAGTATGCCGCAGTATCCGATCGTTGTGACCACGCTCATGCCGGTGCCGGAAGACATGCCTTCCTGGTTGCCGCCGGCCGAAAAGATGATCGGCACCATATTGGCGATGCCGAAGCCGCAAAAGGCAAAGGCTGCAATGGCGAGCCAGGGCGAGGGCGCCAGGCCAGCCACCAGCATGCCGACCGCGGCTACGAGGGCCGACGCGCGTAGCGTCGTCACCGCGCCGAAGCGATTGCGTATGCCGTCGCCGAAGAACCGCGTAACCGCCATGACGCCTGAAAATCCGGCGTAGGCGAGGCCGGCGACGGCGAGATCGGCGCCGAGCTCCTGGCGCAGATACAGGGCTGCCCAGTCGAGCACCGCGCCCTCGGAGATCATCGCCAGTAACGCCATCAGCCCGATCAGATAAACCAGCGGGTTTGCCGGCAGTGCGAATTTGTGGTGCTCGGCCGCCTGCGGTCTGTCTTCGGCGAGGAGATAGCGAACGGCCACCGCGATCACCGCGAAGGCAAACGCCGTTACTGCCGCCGCGTGGACGAGGTGGCCGTAATGCTGGATGGCAAAGCCGCCGAGGCCGCCACCGGCAAAACCGCCGAGACTCCAGAAGCCGTGCGAAGACGACATGACGGCGCGGGAGAGCCGCCGTTCGACCACCACGGCGTTGGCATTCATCGCAACGTCCATGCCACCGATCGAGCCGCCGAAGATGATCATGGCAACGGCCGCCAAGGGTACGTCGGGCGCCAGCGCCACGACCATGAGACCGAGGCTGCCGCACAGGGCGAACCAACGCAGTACGGTGCGCGAACCATGTCTGGAGATCAAATGGCCACACCAGGTCATCGCGACGACGGCGCCGACCCCAAACAACAGAATCAGCAGACCGAGCGTGAACTTCGAAATCTCCAGCCGGGTCAGGAACACCGGAATCTGCGGCGCCCAGCTGCCCGTCAGGAAGCCGTTGGCGAGGAAAATGGCCGCGAGCGCCCATCGGCCGCGAATGGCAGTCAGCTTGGCAGTTGACGCGTTCATGAGGCGAATCCCGCAAGAAATGGCTTCGCGCGGCAAATTAGATCGATTCAATTTTCAGTCAAGGCTCTTTCGGGAAGCATTTTTTGAGCCAAACACAGCCTTGAGTGATCGCCGGCCTTAATGGTCCTTGTGGCGCCTTGCCTCGAATTCGGCCTTCTTGGCGTCGGAGGCCTCGGTCTGGTTGAGCGCCTGCCATTGCGCATAAGGCATGCCGTAGACGATCTCGCGCGACTGATCCTTGGTGAGACCGACGCCCTCGGCATTGGCCGCCTCGCGATACCAGTTCGACAGGCAGTTGCGGCAGAAGCCGGCGAGGTTCATCAGGTCGATGTTCTGCACGTCGTTGCGTTCGCGCAGATGCTCGACCAGCCGGCGGAAGGCGGCCGCCTCGAAATCGCGTTGCTGCTCGTCGCTGAGTTCGGTCATCGAAACCTCCGTCATAGCGGCCCGGTGCGCGAGCCGAACATCTTCACCACATGTATATCGGGACGGCGGTCGATGGCGTCAACGATCGGCGCCAGCCGTTCGGCCCAGGCGAGCGCGCCCTTCTGGTCCGATATCAAATCCTGTCGGATCTCGATCAGCGCATGGGCGAAGCCGTTGACGATGGCGTGCTTGTACATGGTGTCGCCGCGCAGCGCGCCGTCATAGGGTTCGTTGTCGCCGACGACGAGGTTCCTGTCCTGCGCCAGCATGTCTATCAACGGCCGCGCCACGCGGTCGTCGAGGTCCCACAGGATGCCGACGTGCCAAGGACGCTGGATTCCTTGCATGGCCGGGGTGAAGGAATGCACCGAGAAGATGAAGGGCGCCTGGGCGGAAGCCTGTGCGACCGAGGCGATCATGGCGCTGACGGCGTCGTGATAGGGCCGGTAGAACCCGTCGAGCCGCCTCTCGCGCTCCTCGGCAGCGATGGGGTAGTTCCCAGGTACGACCGTGCCGTCATAAAGCTGGCGAATGAGCGTCGGGTCGTCTTCGCCGCGATTGGGATCGATCAGCAGCCGCGAAAAATTGGCGAGCACCGGTGGCACGCCCAGCAGGGCAGCCAGTTCGCGCGTCACGCCCTCGACGCCGATGTCATAGGCGATGTGGCGGTCGAACTCCGCTGAGGGCAGGCCGAGGCTGCCATAGTCGTCGGGCAGGTCGCGACGGGCATGATCGCCCAACAGCACGATGCCTCGCTTGCGGTCGCCCTCGATGATGTCGAAAGGCGCGAAAACTGTGGATCGGGTCATTGGCGGGAAATGGTCTGTTCGCTGGCTTCCGGGGAGGATGCTATCGTCATTCCACGAAGACGACGCTTGCGCAATGCCGTTGTTTGGCCAAGGTTTCCCGGGAAATCTGGCACAAGTCGGCGAATTGTGCGCCGGAGCCTTTCTAAATCGATTGGAATTGGACAAAACGGTGCGTTGACATGCGCCCGGACTTTTCCGAAAAGGGGCGCAGAGAGATGCTGATGTGGTTTTTGAGGGGTTTTCGGATGAGTTCCGCCGGCGGGCAGCGCATGCGCTCTGCCTTTGCCATGCCGCTCCTCACTCTTGCCATCGGCCTGCCGGCCATGGTCGTGGCTTCGCCGGCGCGTGCCGATTTCCGCGTCTGCAACGCCACGCAGAACCTGGTTGGTGTCGGCATCGGCTATCGCGCCAAGGCCGGCTGGATCACTGAAGGCTGGTGGCACATCGAGGGATCGAGCTGCAAGACGCTGATCGAAGGGCCGCTGTCATCAAGGTTTTACTATCTTTATGCAGAAGACGCCGAACGCGGTGGACGCTGGGACGGCCCGATCAACATGTGCGTGGCTGAAAAAGAGTTCAAGATCGCAGGCGTAACCGACTGCGTCGCCCGGGGCTTTCAGCGCGCCGGATTCCAGGAATATGACACGGGCGAACAGGCAAGCTGGATGGTCCAGCTGACCGATGAGTCCACAACGGGAGGCGCTCCAGCCACCCCGGGAACAAACAGTCAATGAGACGTAGCCGCAAGGTCAAGATCCTAGCCACCATCGGTCCTGCCTCCTCCTCGGAGGAGATGCTGAAGAAACTGTTCGAAGCGGGCGCCGATGTGTTCCGCATCAATATGAGCCATACCGACCATGAACTGATGCGCACGCTGGTCGGACGCATCCGCGCTGTCGAGGAAGCCGTTGGCAGGCCGATCGGCATCCTCGCCGATCTGCAAGGGCCAAAGCTGCGCGTCGGCAAGTTCGCCAACGGCAAGGAAGTGCTGACGCAAGGCCAGACCTTCACGCTCGACGACAATCCCGAGCCCGGCACCTCGACCAGGGTCTATCTGCCGCATCCGGAAATCCTGAGCTCGGTCGAAGCCGGCCATCGCCTGCTGATCGACGATGGCAAGCTCGAGCTGAAGGCGGTGAAGAGCGACGGCAAGTCGATCGTCTGCACCGTCGTCGCCGGCACCACGATTTCCGACAAGAAGGGCGTCAGCCTGCCTGACACCGACCTGCCGGTCGGCGCGTTGACCGAGAAGGACCGCAAGGACCTCGATGCCGTGCTGGCCACAGGCGTAGACTGGGTGGCGCTGTCCTTCGTGCAACGGCCGGAGGATCTGGCCGAAGCGCGCAAGATCGCACGCGGCCGGGCGCTGATCATGGCCAAGATCGAGAAGCCGCAGGCTGTCGCCCGGCTGGCCGAAATCATCGAACTGTCCGACGCGCTGATGGTCGCCCGCGGCGATCTCGGCGTCGAGATGCCGCTCGAGGCGGTGCCCGGTATCCAGAAGCAGATCACGCGCGCCGCACGCCGCGCCGGCAAGCCGGTGGTGGTTGCAACGCAGATGCTGGAATCGATGATCACGGCACCGGTGCCGACCCGCGCCGAGGTGTCCGATGTTTCGATCGCCGTCTTCGAAGGCGCCGATGCCATCATGCTGTCGGCGGAATCGGCGGCGGGTGCCTATCCCGTCGAGGCCGTGGCAATGATGAACCGTATCGCCACCAAGGTCGAGACCGATCCGACCTATGCCGGCATCATCAACGCCCAGCGCTCCGAGCCGGAAGCGACCGGCGCCGACGCCATTTCGCTGGCCGCGCGCGAGATCGCCGAAACGCTGAAGCTGTCGGCGATCATCACCTACACCGCATCAGGCACCACAGGCCTGCGCGCCGCCCGCGAGCGGCCGCAAGTGCCTGTTATCGCGCTGTCGCCGATCCTCAACACGGCGCGGCGGCTGTCGCTTTTGTGGGGCACGCATTGCGTTGTCTCGCCCGACGCCGTCGACCTCGACGACATGGTCAACCGCGCCTGCCGCATCGCCTTCGACGAAGGCTTCGGCAAGCCGGGCGACCGCGTCATCATCACCGCGGGCGTACCGCTGCGGACACCGGGTTCGACCAACATGCTGCGCATCGCCTATATCGGGTCGGACACACAAGTCAGCCGCTAGATTCCCAAAGCGTGTCGGCTCTGAACGGTTCGGGCGACCGCCTTAGGTCGGCGCGAGTTCGGCCTGCGGTACCTTGATATCGGCGCATCTGCCGGCGCCGTAGGCGTCGCCGGCGATGCGCGCCTCCACGGTCCTGGCCATCGCCTGCAGGTCGACACTCTTGCCGGCGACCTTCTCGATGGCGCCGACGGTCAGGTCGGGCGCCATCCAGTCTGGCTTGTGACCGAGATTGTGCACCCAGACGAGTTCGGCACCGGCAATGTCGCGCGCCAGACCGACCGAATGGATATGTGCATAGACCACCTTGTCGCGATCGCCTGAAATGACCACGGTTGGCGCCTTGATCTCGTTGTAGCGCGGTGCGGCGTCGAGGGCATAGCGATAGAGCCCGGCGACATCGGTGGCGTTGGCGCGAAAGGCTTTTGGTCGCAGCACCAGCGGGATAGAGGCCATTCCGAGATAATTGTCCGGCACCTTGTTGGGCGAGAAAACGCAGGTGGTGGCGTCGGCCATCTGCAGTGTACCGGCCGGATAGGTCAGCGTTTCGGAAAACAGCCAGCCGAGCACGGGAATGGTGGTCAGATCGTAGTACCAGGCGGTTGCGCCGCCCGGCCATGGATGGGTCGCCGGTGCGAGGAAGACCAGTCCAAGTGTCTTGTCTGGATGCTCGCGGCCAAAGGCCGATGTCACCACGCCGCCGAAGGAATGGCCGACGATGACAGCCTTCCTGATGCCGAGATGGTCCATCAGTGCGGCAATGGTGTTGGCCTGCGCCGACGGGTTCTCGTTGTTGGTGCCGCGACCCGACCAGCCGTGGCCTGGCCGGTCGAAGAACAGCATTTCGGCGCGGCCTTCGAGCAAGGGACGCAGCGGCAGCATCTGGTCCCTGAGATTGGCGCTGGCGCCGTGGATGAAGACGATCGGCGGCAGCTCGGCGTTGGCGGGTGCCGGAACATGGACATAGTGGATGCGGGCGCCGTCGATGTCGGCGAACTCGCCGAACGGCGGATCGCGGTGCTCGATCAACCATGAGCCGACGCGGGTGATGCCGACAAAGCCGAAGACAAGCGCCATCAGGAAGGCAAGGGCGGCGTAGATCAGGTTCATGGGGAAGATACGGAAGTGG
>NZ_RZRW01001170.1:0-928 GCF_003998745.1 Mesorhizobium sp. M7A.F.Ca.US.014.04.1.1
GCGCGGCGGGGCCGCCGACATCGACCGCGCCGCCAAGGCGGCGAAGGCGGCGTTCCCAGCCTGGGCAGCCATGCCTGGCGAGGCACGCAAGAAGCTGCTGCACAAAATCGCCGACGCAATCGAAGCGCGCGCCGAGGAGATCGCTTTTGTCGAATGCATGGATACCGGCCAGGCGCTGAAGTTCATGGCCAAGGCAGCGCTGCGCGGTGCCGAGAATTTCCGTTTCTTCGCCGACCGCGCGCCCGAAGCGCGCGACGGCGAGACGCTGCGTACGACAGGCCAGGTCAATATGACGACGCGCGTTCCGATCGGCCCGGTCGGCATCATCACGCCGTGGAACACACCGTTCATGCTGTCGACGTGGAAGATTGCGCCAGCGCTGGCGGCCGGCTGCACCGTGGTTCATAAGCCGGCTGAATTCTCGCCGCTGACCGCCCGCCTGCTGGTCGAGATCGCCGAGGAGGCCGGCCTGCCGAAAGGCGTATGGAACCTGGTCAACGGCCTTGGTGAAGACGCCGGCAAGGCGCTGACCGAGCATCCCGACATCAGGGCGATCGGTTTTGTCGGCGAAAGCCGCACCGGTTCGATGATCATGAAGCAAGGCGCCGGCACGCTGAAGCGCGTGCATTTCGAGCTTGGCGGCAAGAACCCTGTGATCGTCTTTGCCGACGCCGATCTCGAGCGCGCCGCCGACGCCGCCGTATTCATGATCTATTCGCTGAATGGCGAGCGCTGCACCTCGTCGTCGCGGCTTCTGGTCGAAGCCTCGATCTATGAAAGCTTCACCGCCAAAGTCGCGGAGAGGGCGAAGCGCATCGTCGTCGGCCACCCGCTCGATCCGAAAACGGTGGCCGGGCCGCTGATCCATCCGGTGCATGAAAAGAAGGTGCTGTCCTATATCGACATCGGCAGGGCGGAGGGGGCGACG
>NZ_RZRW01001171.1:0-917 GCF_003998745.1 Mesorhizobium sp. M7A.F.Ca.US.014.04.1.1
CCATCTGCGAACCGGCGATCCCGCAAGCGCCCGCCGGATCGTCATCACCTGATCGTGCAGGCTGCTGGCCTCGACCGCCACGGCAACCGGCTGAACGGCGGCGGCATTGTCCGGTTGATCAGCCATGGCCGAGGTCCTTGCGTCAGTGCTGCAACCGGATGGAGAAACTTGACAGGCGTTCGTATGAGCTGCCGGATGGGCTGTCGGTCTGCTTGCGACAGATAGGCAGGGAAACGACGTCAGGCACGCTTGCCGCGATCACGAAGCCGTCACCCGCGCAGCCAAGGGCTTGGCATCCGCTTTGTGACGGCCAAGCCGGGTGGCGCCATGCGGCGACAGCACCGGCACGAAGACGCGGCGCGATGCGCGCTGCGCCACCGGCACGCCTTGATAGAGCCGCTTCTGCGCCTCGACCACGATGACCCCGGAAAAGATCGGCCACAGCCGCCGGCCGGCGCGCTCCAGTACATTGTGGAAGCGCATCATGAAACGGCGCCGCGATGGCGGAAAGAACAGCGCATCGGACCAGGCGGCGGGCGTGAAATTGGCCTCGCGCAGCAGTTCCGTAAGCTGGCCTCGCGAAAAGGGCCGGCCGTTGCCGAATGGGGTGTGCTCGAAGCGCGCCCAGACACCGCGCCGGTTGGGCACGACGATGACCACCCGGCCGGCCGGCGACAGCACGCGCCAGATCTCGTTCAGCGTCTCACGCGGGTTCTCGACATGTTCGAGCGAATGGACGAGCAGCATGCGGTCGATGCAGGAATCGACCAGCGGCAGTTCCTCGTCGAAGACCAGTGCCGTCGCCGTCGGCCCCGTCGCCGGCCACACCACCGCGCCTTGCGTTGCCGGCATGAAGGCGAAGACCCGCTCGGCGTCGCTGCCGAACCGCTCCAGCCACGGCAAGGTGTAGCCCAGAC
>NZ_RZRW01001172.1:0-916 GCF_003998745.1 Mesorhizobium sp. M7A.F.Ca.US.014.04.1.1
GTCCAGCAACCGATCGTAGTTGCCTGGCGGCCGGCCAATGCGCTGCCACGTTTCGAGCCCTAAAGCTGACATTCGCGTCTGTAGCTCAGTAAGGGTTGGAATAAGTCGAACGGTGCCACGGGTGCGCGGGTGGTAAACCCGAAAACCAGGAGGAAGGGGGGCGGCTCTGCTCCCATTTCGACGGCGGCGGCAACATTTTGAGACCAGACCCTCGAGGCCAAGCGCGCGCAAGGCGGCCTTTTCAAAGGTCAACAACGCCGAGTTAAACGTCGAGCAAAACCGTTCCTTGCGGGCGGCTGCAACATGCCAGGACATAGCCGGCCGATTTATCTTCAGCATTCAGCCCGCCTAGATCGTCCATGGCAACTTCGCCGGATAGTTTGGCTATTCGGCACGTTCCGCAAACGCCCTGCTGGCAGGCGGTTGGGATGTAGATGCCACAGTTCCGTGCCGCTTCAAGCAGGGTCTCTCCGGGCGCGCAGTGATGCTCCACGCCCGAGCGGGCGAAACGGACCGAAGACGAAATCGCTGAAGCCAATTCCGACCGCGAACCATTGCTGCCTCCGAAACTCTCCTCGTGATACTGCGCCGGCGGGAAGCCTATTGCGTGAAGGCAGGCCCGTGCCGTCTTCATGTACCCTTCGGGTCCACAGGCCAAAACGGTGGGCCTGTGGAGATTGGGAACGAGGGTCAGCAGCATCTGACTGTCTATTCGGCCAGTTGGCCCCCTCCAGGTGCGATCTTCCTGGCTGCAAACGCACGTTACCCGCACGTTGGGGAAGCGAGAGGCAAGTGCGTCCAATTCCCGTCGAAAGATTATATCACCTGGCGTTCTGGCACTATGAATGAAGGAGATATCCTGGTCGGTTGCGCGGTCGGTAAGCGACCGCAACATCGACATCACGGGCGTTATCCC
>NZ_RZRW01001173.1:0-914 GCF_003998745.1 Mesorhizobium sp. M7A.F.Ca.US.014.04.1.1
GGATGATGCATGAGATATAAAGCCGGACAAAGGCGCAGGAATTCCCTTCAACAATTTCCAGCAGCGTGTAACGAACGCCACTCCGCCAAGGGATTAGCATGAGCACCATCGGCCTGTGCATGATCGTCAAGAACGAGGCAAAGGTCATCTTGCAATGCCTCGCCAGCGCGCTTCCTCTCGTTGACTACGTGCTCGTCATCGACACGGGTTCCGAGGACGGCACGCAGGACCTCATCCGTACCTTCCTGACCCTGCACAATGTCAAAGGCACAGTCATCGACGAGCCTTGGCGGGACTTTGCGTACAACCGTACCTTTGCCCTTGACCGCCTGCGTGAAGTCGAGACGGTCGACTACGCCATGATCATCGACGCCGACGACGTCGTGGTCCAAGACGCTGACTTCGATCCGATCGCGTTCAAGTCGAACATGGAACACGATCTCTACGACGTCGAGGTGTCCCATGGGGGCATTTCGTTTTATCGCCCGCAGATTTGCCGCAACCGGCTTCCCTTCTCCTTCAAGGGCGTGCTGCACGAATATCTCGAGGCCCCTCCCGGCCATCTCACACGCGAGACCGCCAAGGGTTTTCGCGTGGCGACGGGGCGTGGCGGAGCACGCAGTCAAAACCCGCGAAAGTACCAGGACGACGCGGCGGTTCTTGAAAACGCGCTTGCTACGGAGACCGACCCGTTCCTTATTTCGCGATACACCTTCTATCTGGCGCAGAGCTATAGGGATTCCGGAGAACGTGAAAAATCGCTGGCAAACTATCTGAAGCGCGCCGAGCTGGGCTTCTGGGACGAGGAAATCTATGTCAGCCTGCTCGAAGCGGGCAATCTCATGGCAGCGCTGGGACGGCCATTCGACGAGGTCGTTGCAATCTTTGAGCGTGCGACGCAGGCCGTTCCCGCC
>NZ_RZRW01001174.1:0-911 GCF_003998745.1 Mesorhizobium sp. M7A.F.Ca.US.014.04.1.1
CTGCAGGCCCGCGGCTGCGACATACGCGGCATTCGCCCGCCGACAGTGCCTGAGGGTACGTCGCGCCTGCGCATTTCGCTGACTCTCAACGTCGACGAAGCCGACATTTCCGCCATGGTCGAGGCTCTCGTCGGAGTGTTGGCCACAGCATGACCAAACGCATCGTCGTCACCGGAACAGACACTGGAATTGGCAAGACAGTGTTTTCGGCCGGACTTGCCGGGCTGCTCGACGGCTTCTACTGGAAGCCGGTGCAATCGGGCCTCAACGAGGAGACCGACAGCGAGGTCGTCGCCCGGCTTTCCGGCTTGCCCGACGGACGCGTGCTGCCCGAAGTCTATCGACTGACGATGCCGCTGTCGCCGCATCGATCAGCCGAAATCGACGGCGTCGCGATCGAGGCCGACGATCTTTCATTTCCGGTCCTGCCGACACCGCTCGTCATCGAATGCGCCGGCGGGCTGATGGTGCCGCTCAATCGACAGACAAGGTTCATTGACATATTCGAACAATGGCGGCTGCCGGTCATACTGTGCGCCCGCACCGCGCTTGGCACCATCAATCATACGCTGTTGTCGATCGAGGCCCTGAGAGCCCGCTCCATCCCGCTCATCGGCATTGCCTTCATTGGCGAAGAGGTGGCCGATACACAAAGGACAATCGTGGAATTCGGCGGCGTGCCGCAGCTGGGCAGGCTGCCGCACCTCGGTCCGCTGACGGGTGAAACGTTGAGAGATGCAATGATTTCCGGCTTCGACCTGGCCATGATTGCCGGAGGCGACTGATGGCGGAGTCTCGAGTCTGGCATCCGTTCACGCAGCACGCGCTAGAGCCCTCGCTCCCTGAAATCGTGCTGACTGAAGGCGCCTATCTCCACAAGGCCGACGGCTTCCGCATCCTCGATGCGATTT
>NZ_RZRW01001175.1:0-910 GCF_003998745.1 Mesorhizobium sp. M7A.F.Ca.US.014.04.1.1
GGCGGGTCCGACTCTTCCGGGCCCGCTCTTTTTTTCGCGAGACGATGCCGGCGGCGATGAAGGCGTTGACGTGCCAGAATTGATGCCCTCCGGTTTGACGACTACATCCCGCGCTGTGTGGAGTGGCCGCAATGGACATGAGTAAAGGAAAACACAACGCCGCCTTCGCTGCGCTGATGCTCTTCCAGTCAATCTACACTGCTACGCCGGTTAGAGGCCTTGCTACGCGACGGCAAGATCGCCGACGTGCAGGTTGGTGGGCCGAGGGCCTCGCGGACAGACGCGCTGGCAGCGGGATGAGGTGCCAATTGCCAAGAGGCTGCTGGGCTCGGCCGGCCAATTCTCTCTTGAACTGAAAAGAGCCATTTCCAATATCCTCTCTGTGCCGAAGGCGTCACGCAGACCGGCATGTTTTGCCGAGGAATCATCCTGCGTCACCCGAAGAGACACAAGCGCCGCTTTAGGGCTTGAAGGGAGGTCACGATGGAGAGCGCTACGTTCAAACAGCCGATTTTCGTGCGAGATGACAGTTTCGTCCTCAAAAAGATCGGTTGCGTCATGGATGCCATAGAATTTCTGGAAGAATGGCCGGTCGAAAGGCGTGGCCTTCTCCACGGAGCGGCCTGTGATACATGCTACTCGGCGTATGATGGTCGCAAGTCGGTCGAGGCCGCGCACAAGGCGTTTGCGACCTGGGCACGCAGGGTGGGTGTGATCGAAGACGTTCCCTTGGCGCCGTCTTGGATGACAGGGCCGAAGATTGGCAGTGCACACGAACTAACCGTTAAAACTCTCTGCGGCGGCAATCACGCCGCCGAAGCAAACAAATCTGCCACGCGCTCACGAGGAGGAGAGGCTCGGTTGACCAGATGACGGACGGGCTGCGCCGGCAACTCGCGCTATCGTATTC
>NZ_RZRW01001176.1:0-910 GCF_003998745.1 Mesorhizobium sp. M7A.F.Ca.US.014.04.1.1
CCATCAACATGTCCGAGTTCCAGGAGGCGCACACCGTCTCGACACTGAAGGGCGCACCGCCCGGCTATGTCGGCTACGGCAAGGGCGGCATTCTGACCGAAGCGGTGCGCAGAAAACCCTATTCGGTGATCCTGCTCGACGAGGTCGAGAAGGCGCATCCCGACGTCCACGAAATCTTCTTCCAGGTCTTCGACAAGGGCATGATGGACGACAGCGAGGGCCGCCGGATCGATTTCAAGAACACCCTGATCCTGCTCACCTCGAATGTCGGCTCCGAAGTTATCATGGACCGCACAAGGAATGGCACGCTGCGGACCGGGCTCGACGATCTGGATACCGCCTTGCGCAGCCCATTGCTGAAGGTCTTCCCGGCTGCCTTCCTTGGCCGGGTGGTGACCATTCCTTACTATCCGCTCTCTGATTCGATGATCGAAGCGATCACTGGCCACCAGTTCGCCAAGATCGCTCGCCGGTTGCGGGCAACCAACGATGCGGAACTGGTGATCGGCGACGGTGTCATGGATCTGGTCAAGGCCCGCTGCACCGAGATCGAATCCGGCGGGCGGATGATCGATGCCATCCTGACCAACACGCTGCTGCCGGAACTGAGCCGCGGCGTGCTTAACCGGTCGCTCGAGGGCGAAAAGATGACCAAAGTCACCGTCGGCGCCTCCAAGGAAGGGTTCACTTATTCCTTCGAGTAGGTTCTGATCGTGTAGAACCTCGTCGCCCTCGGCTGCCGGCCCGCTATTCGCGATCCCCCGTGGCGCCGCAATTCGAGAGGTGGCGGTCTTGCCCGTGCGCGAGAACGACGTGCGTAGCCGGTAGCGGATCGTCCACGACAGCACCGGCCCGCCGGTCGCATCGCCGAGCGTCCACCTAGTGAAGATTACCGACTGTGCCGCGCATT
>NZ_RZRW01001177.1:0-906 GCF_003998745.1 Mesorhizobium sp. M7A.F.Ca.US.014.04.1.1
GCGGTCGCCGAGGAGATCGAGCGCGCCTCGCCGCCATCGCTGTTTGCCCATGACGCGCTGATTGCCGGCTCCGACGCCTATCTCGCCGCCATGCGCGCGCCCGGACGCACGCGGCTGCTGCTGCTCGACGGCCCGGCCGTGCTTGGCCGCGCCGCCATGGACGCGATCGGCAAGCGCCGGGGCAACCGCTCTCTGCGCGAAGGGCTGGTCGCGGCGATGCGGGCGCAGACGATGACGAGATTGCCGGCCGACGCGCTGACAGCACTGCTCGGCTCCGCCTGCGACCGTGCCGCCCTGGCCATCGAGGCCGGCGCCTCAGCGCAAGATTACCGCGCCGTGCTCATGGCGCTGATCGATGGGCTGTCTCGTGCTCCTCATCCGGCACCTCGCCCGGTTCGAACTCGTTGAAGCAGCCGAGCTGGCGCTTGAACTGGTCGATCAGCCAGGCCGCCGCCGGCTTCGGGCTGCGATCGCTGCGATGCATGGCAAACAGCGGCGAGCTCCCCTCCCTGAAGGATTCGAGGTCGATCTCGACCAGCCGGCCGCTCGCCAGGTCGTCTGATATCAGCCAGCGCGGCAGCCCGCCCCAGCCCAGCCCCTCGCGCATCAGCATATGCTTGGTGCGCACATCCGTCAGCCGCCAGGTACGGTAGGCATAGACGCCGAAGTCGCGCCCCTTGGTGCGCTCCGACTGGTCGGTGACGACAAGTTGGGTGTGTTCGCGCGCATCCTCGATCGCCACCGGTTTCGGCAGCAAGGCCAGCGGGTGGGTGGGCGCGGCGGCCAGCACGATCGACATGAAGCCGATGCGCACAAGGTTCACGTCGACATCGCCCAGCAGGCCGCCAATGCCAAGGTCGGCCTGACCGCTGACGACATGGTCGGGGATCAGGCCGAGCGTGCCGA
>NZ_RZRW01001178.1:0-905 GCF_003998745.1 Mesorhizobium sp. M7A.F.Ca.US.014.04.1.1
GGCATCGGGCGGGCCGACGGTGATCCAGTGGCCATGCATGGGCATGCCGAACAGGCGCCCTGCGGCGATGGCGGAATCGAAATAGGCGTTGAGCGAGTGCGGCCCGGCCGGTGCGCCCTTGAACAGGCGCGGATCGACGATCGCCGCGCCGGCATAGATCAGCCCCGCCGGATCCCCCTTTGAACGCCGCAAGCCGCCATCCGGCGCCACCAGGAAATCGGTGCTGCCGCAGTGTCCGGTCGCCTGTTGGAGATCCGCCAGCATCAGCAGAATATCCATTTTCGCCGCGTCCCATGCAAGGGCGAGGCGCTGGAGATTGAGAGGACCGTCATCGATCCAGAAGGTGTCGGCATTGAGGATGTAGAAGGGTCGCTCGCCCAGTTCCGGCAGCGCCTTGACGATGCCGCCGGCGGAATCGAGCAGTTGTTCGCTCTCATCGGAAATGACGATTTTTGGCGCGCGGCGCGCGGCGACATGGGCGAGGATCTGTTCGGGAAAATAGTGGACGTTGACCACGGCCTTCGCGACACCGGCGGCAGCCAGGCTGTCGAGGCTCCAGTCGAGCAACGTCTTGCCGGCAATCCTGACCAGCGGCTTGGGAATGGTGTCGGTAATCGGCCGCATGCGTTTGCCAAGGCCGGCGGCAAGTACGATGGCGGTGTCCGGTCCTGCTGTCACAGCGCTCGCTCCTCCAGCAAACCGTGGGCGTCGTAGAACTCGCGCAGGCTTGCCAGCGCCGGATGAGACAAGGCCCGGCGCAGATAATCGCGAATGCGCGGCAGGTGTTTTAGATAATAGGGCTTGCCGTCGCGCTTTTCGAGGCGGACGAAGATGCCGAGGATCTTGGAATTTCGTTGCGCCGCCATGATGGCGTAGGATTCCAGGAAGCTTGCCTCGTCGAAAGC
>NZ_RZRW01001179.1:0-903 GCF_003998745.1 Mesorhizobium sp. M7A.F.Ca.US.014.04.1.1
GCGAGCAGACGCGCAAGCCGGGCCAGCAGCTCCTCGGGAATGAATGGTTTCACAAGATAGTCGTCCGCTCCCTTCTCCAGGGCCGAGACGATATCCCTTTCGCCCTTGCGGGCGGTCAGCATGACGACCGGAGTTTCGGACAAAGCCGGATCGTTTTTGATGCGGGCAAGCACCTCCAGGCCGTCGGCCTTGGGCATCATCGCGTCGAGCACGATGATGTCCGGCGCCTCATGCTCCGCCTTCAAGAGCGCTTCCGCCCCGTCTACTGCCTTGATGACCTCATATCCCTTTGCCCTGAGCCTGAATTCCATCAGCTCGATCAACAAGGGATCGTCGTCGCAAATCAGAACTCTTGCCTTCGATCCGTTCACCAGCCTTGCTCCGGTTCCGTCGCCCCCCGGAGTGATCAACCCATGAACCGACATCCGCCAATGCGGTTCATGCAGACAGAAATATTCTTCTCAGCTCTCTCATCGACGTCCGCCGATGCCACCGCGATTATAGACAACCTGATTCGCTGCGCCTGCACCCTCGGCACAATCAGTAGATGAATAAGGCGACATGGTATAGGAGCCCTGAACGGCATCGCACAGTCTGCTGCCAGAACGCGCTCGGTGGCCAGTCAATCGTCGACTCAGGCGCGCGACAGAAGCAATCTTTTGACTTCACCGGCAAGCGCAAGCGGGTCGAACGGTTTGGCGATCACCCCTACCGCGCCCATTGCCAGATAGCGTTCGACCTCATGCGTCTGGGTGCGCGCGGTGATGAACACCACGGGTATCGAGGCCGTCGCGCCAGCCTCGGCCAGACGCCTCAGCGTCTCCGGCCCATCCATGTCCGGCATCATCACGTCGAGCAGAATGAGGTCGGGTTGCCATTCGGCGGCATCGGCCAGTGCCTGCA
>NZ_RZRW01000118.1:0-12431 GCF_003998745.1 Mesorhizobium sp. M7A.F.Ca.US.014.04.1.1
GGCCGCCATATCGAGGTGCAGGTGCTGGCAGACGGAAGCGATGCCATCCACTGCTACGAGCGGGAGTGCTCGCTGCAGCGGCGACGCCAGAAGGTTTGGGAGGAGGCGCCGTCGCGCGCACTTTCAGACAGGCTGCGCGAAGAGCTCTGCGCTTCAGCGGTCGCCTTGGCCAAGGCGGTCAAATACTCTGGTGCCGGCACGGTAGAGTATCTTTACGACGATGAAGCAGACCGCTTTTACTTCATCGAGATGAACACCCGTATCCAGGTCGAGCACCCGGTCACCGAAGCGATCACCGGCATCGACCTCGTTGCGGAGATGCTTCGCATCGCCGGCGGCGAGAAGCTGCGGATCCGGCAAAGCGATGTCTCCGTCAAAGGGCATGCGATCGAAGTCCGGCTCAATGCCGAAGACCCGGCGAAGGAGTTCGCTCCATTCCCCGGGCAGGTGGCCGAGCTTCGCATTCCCGGCGGTCCGGGCGTACGCTTCGATTCGATGCTCTATCAAGGCTATCAGGTGCCGCCCTTTTATGACTCGCTGCTTGCCAAGCTGATCGTGCATGCAGAGACGCGCGAGGCGGCGATAGTGCGCCTGATCCGCGCGCTCAACGAGTTGAAGATCGGCGGGCTCAAGACCACCAAGCCGCTGTTTCTTGCGCTGGCCGCCGATCCGGCGATGCGGGCGGGAGACGTGCATACCCGCTGGCTGGAAGGCTGGCTCATCGAAAACGCCGCAGCATTGGCGGGTTAAGGAGGACCGATGTCGATACGATTCAACTTCGGCGGTGACGAACATATCTTCGGCGAGGTGTCCGAAGAAATGTCGCTCACCTCCTTCTTTACCGGCCTTTCGATGACCAATGCGGTGCGTACGGCAGGCATCCGAGGCGTCACCGAGATCTGCCCAGCCAACGCCAGCTTCCAGATTCGCTTCAACCCCGACATCGTCAAGCCGCAGGATTTGCTCAGCGAACTGAAGTCGATGGAAGAGGCCGCCTCGAAGTCGGACCCGGTGCTGAAGACCCGGATCATCGAACTGCCGGTTTATTTCCAGGATCCATGGACGCGTGAAACCTGCCTGCGCTTCCGCGAGCGCCATCAGGACCCCTCCTCCACCGATCTTGAATATTCGGCACGCATCAACGGCTACGCCACGGTGGAAGAGTTTATCGAGGCCTATTCCGGCCAGCCCTGGTTCGTATCGATGGTCGGCTTCGTCGCCGGACTGCCCTTCCTGTACCAGATGGTTGAGCGCAAGAAACAGATTCAGGCGCCGAAATACTTGCGTCCACGCACCGACACTCCCAAGCTCACCATTGGCCATGGCGGCTGCTTTGCAGCGATCTATTCGGTACGCGGCGCTGGCGGCTACCAGATGTATGGCATAACCCCGGCCCCGATCTACGACCCGACCAGGAAGGTGCGCTACCTCGCCGATGACATGTGCCTGTTCAAGCCAGGCGATATCGTCAAGTTCAAGGCCATTGGCCGCGATGACTACGACGCCACGCTTGAGGAAATCGAAGCCAATCGGTGGCAGCCGACGGTTCGCGAGTGCACCTTCAGCCTGAAGGATTTCAACAGCGACATTTACGGCACCAATGCAAAGCTGATGGAGCTTATCAATGGCCGTTAAGGTAATCTCTCCCGGCCTCTCCACTTCCGTGCAGGACCTTGGCCGACCCGGCCACTATCATGTCGGCATTCCAGAAGGCGGCGGCATGGACCGCTTTGCGACACGCATCGCAAACCTGCTTGTCGGCAACGATCCGGGTGCCGCGGTGCTCGAAGCCACTTTCATGGGTCCCGAACTCGAATTCACCCAATCCGCGGTCGTCGCCGTCACAGGTGGAGAGCTCCCACCCAAACTCAATGGCGAGGAACGGTCGACGTGGGAAAGTTTTCCGGTGAAGGCCGGTGACCGACTTTCTTTCGGCTTCCTCAAGGGCGGCGCGCGCGCTTATCTGGCCGTCTCCGGCGGCATCGACGTACCCGTGGTTCTCGGTTCGCGCTCGACTTACATTCTGGGCGCGCTTGGCGGCCATCAGGGCCGCACGCTGAAAGCGGGCGATGAGCTTCCCCTCGGCGAAGGTTCCGGCAAAGCCGGTCTTTCACTGCCTGCAAATCTGCGCCGCGCGCGCAATAGTCCGGCGGAACTCAGAATGCTTCCCGGCATATACTGGCATCGGATCACTGAGGCTGCCGGCAATCGGTTCTTTGAGGAAACCTGGAAGGTCGCGCCCGAAGCCGACCGTATCGGCTATCGCTTCCGCGGCGGAACGCCGCTGGAATTCGTCGAGCGCGAGCAGCCTTTCGGTGCGGGCTCCGACCCCTCGAACATCGTCGATGCCTGCTATCCTTACGGATCCGTCCAGGTGCCGAGTGGCACTGAGCCGATCGTTCTTCACCGGGACGCGGTTTCGGGTGGCGGGTATATGATGCTGGGCGTGGTGATATCGGCCGACATGGACCTTATCGCCCAGCTCCAGCCGCACACCCCGGCGCGCTTCGTCCCGGTGACGCTGGAAGACGCGCTTGCCGCGCGAACCGAACAGCGCGCCGCGCTGGCGCGTGCTGAAGGGCATCTGGCCGGCTGACGTCAGCCGGGAATGCCGGCGGAGGAGCCGGAGGCGAGGAGATCGGCCGGCCAAAACCGACCGCGCGTGGCGGAAGACAAAATCCGGTGCGCGAAACGACAAGACGACGCCGGGCAACGGCGTGAATTTGGCACCCGAGCAGTCCGCTAGAGACCGCCGGAACCGACAGGGGAAGACATTTGCAACGTGGCTGGCCGCAAGGCCGGATGCTTCGCGCCTTTCCGTCGGTAGAAAGAAGGAAAGGGTCATGAGTCATCTGAGCGCGGAGAACGTCTCGGTATCGTTTGCGGGGCTGAAGGCCCTGTCATCGGTAGACCTCCAAATTACGCCCGGCCGCATCAGTGGCCTCATCGGCCCGAATGGCGCTGGCAAGACCACGCTCGTCAACGTGCTGACCGGCTTCCAGGCACCGACGGAAGGCACCATCAAGCTCGACGGGGAAGCACTCACGGGTCTCAAGCCGCATCAGGTCCGGCGGCGCGGCATTGCCCGCACCTTTCAGGGTGGGCGGCTCTTCCGCGACCTGCCTGTGTTGGACAATTTGGAAGTGACCGGCGTTGGCCTGGGAATGAGCCGGCGCGCTGCCATCGCCGAAGCGGAAGCGATGCTCGACTGGATAGGCATCGGTGCGCTGGGTACCCGCATCGCCGGAACGTTGCCATACACGGACGAGCGCCGCGTCGCCATTGGCCGCGCCCTGATGGGACGGCCCGCATACATCCTGCTCGACGAGCCCGCGGCTGGCATGAGCGCACTGGAGGCGCGGGAGCTTTCCGCCCTGATAAGACACATCGCCAGCGATCTCGGCTGTGGTGTCCTGCTCATCGAGCACAATGTCGGGCTGGTGCTCGGCCTTTGCCAGCATATCGTCGTGCTCGATTCCGGAGCGATTATCGAGGAAGGACCGCCTGCCGCGATCCGCGACAGCGAGAAGGTGCGCCACGCCTATATGGGCACGGCCGCGAACACCGACCTGCCTGTGCTGGAGGCGATGGAATGAGCCTGCTCGCCCTTTCCGACATCACCATCCGCTACAGCCGTCTCACGGCGGTCCGCAATGTCTCCTTCTCCATGGACGAGGGAGAAATCCTGTTCATCACCGGCCCGAACGGAGCCGGGAAGTCTTCGCTGCTGCGCGCGATCGCCGGTGTTACGCCGGTGGCGGGCGGCCGGATCGACCTTGCAGGTCATGAGATCACCGGCCAGGCGCCGGAGAACATCGCCCGGCTCGGATTCTCCATGGTGCCGGAGGGGCGCGATGTCTTCGGCTCGCTGACGACCGAAGAGAACCTTCTGGTCGGAACCGGCATGCACGCCCGCGAACGCGGCTGGCGCAGCCGAGCGGCCGACGAACTCGAAGCCGTCTACGCAACCTTCCCGATGCTGAAAGAGAGGCGGCACGGGCAGGCGGGATTGCTGTCCGGCGGGCAGCAGCAAATGCTGGTCATCGGCCGCGCGCTGATGACCAATCCGCGGCTTGTAGCCATCGACGAGCCTTCACTGGGCCTCGCCCCCAACATCAACGACCAGGTCTACGAGCGGCTGATCGCGCTGCGTGCGCAGCGCCAGCTCACGCTCCTGATCGTTGAGCAGAGCTCGGCCCGGGCGATGATGGTGGGCGGGCGGATGATCCTGATGCGTGGCGGACAGATCGTGCTCGATGGCGACGCGCGGACGCTCGGCAATGGCGAGGCGATCCAGGCTGCCTATTTCGGCTACGAGGACAATTGAGATGCTTCAGATCCTGTTCGACGCACTCTCGCTTGGTTCGCTCTACGCGCTCGGGGCGCTCGGCATTGCCCTCATCTTCGGCGTCATGCGGCTCGTGAACTTCGCGCATGGCGACGTCATCGCCTTCTGCGTCTTCGCCCTGTTATGGCCGTCTACGGACGCAATGGCCATCGTCTTCGCCGGCCAATTGCCGTGGTACCTGCTGTTGCCATTCGTGCTCCTCTGCGGGGCCGGGCTGTCGGTGCTGTGCGAAATCGTCGTCTTCAGGCGGTTCCGTCAGGCAAATCCGGCAACCATGATGATCGCCTCCTTCGCGCTCGGTTTCGTCATTCGCTACTTCCTGCTCATGCTTTTCTCCAGTCGGCCGAAATCGATCTCGCTGCTGCCCGAACTGTCCCAGCCGGTGGAGATCCTTGGTGCCAGGCTTCCCCTCCTCCAGCTCATAACGATCGTGGCCACGATGGTCATCCTGATCGGCCTGACACTGTTCCTGCGTCAAACCCGCTTCGGCCTGGAGATGCGGGCGGCGGCCGAGAACTTCTCGATGGCCCGAATGCTGGGTGTGCGTGCGAACCGGGTTATCATGGGCGCGTTCGCCCTCTCCGGCGCGTTGGCCGCCGCCATTGCACTGATCTTTGGCGCCCAGACAGGCACGCTGGACATCCAGATGGGCGCCTCGATCATGTTGATGGCCTTCATCGCCACCGTCATTGGCGGCCTCGGCAGCCTCGGGGGAGCCGTGCTCGCCGGCTTCCTGCTGGGTGCCGCCTCGGTGATCATGCAAGTCATGCTGCCCATCGACGCCCGGCCATTCCGCGATGCCTTTGTCTATGGAGCGGTCATCCTCGTCCTCCTCTTCCGCCCACAGGGGCTTATTGCCGCGCGCGGCACCAAGGAAAGGATCTGATTTCATGGGTGTCGTCGCCTCCCTCACCAACTCTACCGCTGCCGGTGCCCCGGCTGCCGAGCGAAAGCCCGCCCGCTTCGCGCTTGCCCGCCGCACAATCCTGACACCGGTCCTGCTTTCTCTGCTGCTGCTGGCCATCGCGCTGATCACGGTGATGACCGGATCGCGGCCCTTCAACCAGACGGTGATCGACGTGTTCGTCCGTGTCATCCTCGTCGTGGGCCTATACATCTTTATCGGGAATTCGGGCGTTCTCAGCTTCGGGCATATCGGCTTCACCTGCCTTGGCGCCTACGCGGCCGCGTGGCTCACCATCAATCCGATGATGAAACGCGGTTCGCTGCCGGGACTGCCCGAATGGCTGCTGGCGACCCGATTGCCGTACTGGCAATCGGCTATGCTGGCAGCATTGTTCGCCGCCCTCGCCGCTCTCATCTTCGGGCGGGTGCTGATGCGATTATCGGGCATCGCGGCTTCGATCGCGACCTTCGCGATGCTCGCCATGATCAACACAATTTATTCCAACTGGGAGAGCGTGACCGGAGCGACCTCATCGGTCGTCGGCATTCCGATCGTACGCGTGATCTGGCCGTATCTCATCGGCGCCGTGGTCGCGATCTTCATCGCCTGGGCGCACGCGATCTCCCGGTCCGGCCTGGCCCTTCGTGCTGCCCGCGACGAGCCCACCGCCGCCGCGGCTTCCGGTATCGACATTCCCAGGGAAAGATTGGTGGCATTCGTCATATCAGGCGCGGTGATGGGGCTGGGCGGTGCGCTCATGGCTCATTCCATCGGCGTGGTCACACCCGACACATTCTATCTCGGTCTCACCTTCATCACCCTTTCCATGCTCGTCGTCGGCGGCATGGGCAGCCTGTCGGGGGGTGTGGTGGGTGTCGTCCTGCTGTCCGCCCTTATCCAGGCGCTGCGCTGGCTGGAGGCAGGCGTATCGCTCGGCGAGTCCACTTTCGCCCTCCCGAAAGGGGTTCAGGAAATAGCCCTCGGCGTCATCATGATCGTGATCCTCGCGCTTCGCCCATCCGGACTCATGGGCAACCGCGAGATCACCTTACCCCGCAGCAGTCGCAACAAGTGACCGGCGGCACAAGCCCGACCGGAAAACAAAAAGGAGACGTGCATGACATACAAAATGAGAATTGTCGCAACCGCTCTGGCCTCGATGTCCATCGCATACCCGGCCCTGGCCGATGACAAGACCATCGTCATCGGCTTCGCCACTGCGGAGTCGGGCTTCATGGAAGCCTATGACAAGCCTGCGCAGGAGGCGGCCTTGATCCGCATCGACGAGATCAATGCGGCTGGCGGTCTGCTTGGAAAGCAGATCAAGGTCGTCAAGGCCGACACCAAGTCCGACCGGGCCGAAGGCGCCAAGGCGGGCCTCTCCGTGCTCGACCAGGGCGCGGATCTCGTGGTCGTCTCGTGCGACTACGACTTCGGATCGCCGGCTGCGCTCGCGGCCGAGGACGCGGGCCGTATCTCCTTCTTCCTGTGCGCGGAATCGGTCAAGGCCGGTATCCAGGGTGTCGGCCCGCACAGCTTCTCCGCGTCGGTGCTGGCGCCCGTGCAGGGCGCGACCATGGCCGAGTGGGCATTCAAGGAAAAAGGCGCAAAGGACTTCTACCGTCTGCTCGATACCTGGACGGCCTACAACAAGGGCATCTGCGACGGCTTCGACTGGATGATGCCGAAGCTCGAAGCCCAGGGCGCGAAGCTTGTCGGTGAAGACACCTTCAAGAACGAGGACGCCTCCATCGCCGCGCAGATCACCCGCATCAAGTCTCTGCCGAAGGAGCCGGATGCGATCATGCTTTGCACAATGATGCCGGGCGCTGTTTCGGCCATCAAGCAGCTTCGTGCCGCGGGCATCAACTCCATGATCCTGAATGGCTCGGGCGTCGACGGTAGCTATTGGCTATCCGCTGTGCCCGATCTGACGAACTTCTACGTCCCCGTTCAGGGATCGATCTATGGCGACGATCCCAATCCGGAAGTGCTGAAGTTCAATGCCACCTACAAGGCGAAGACAGGCGCCGATCCCTCGAGCCAGTATGTCTTTCCGGGTTACGTCATGGTCGACGTCTGGGCCAAGGCGGTGGAGCGTGCAGGCACGACCGATGCCGACGCCGTCGTCGCGGAACTGGAGAAGATGAAGAACGAGCCGACGCTGTTCGGGCCTCGTACCTTCACGCCGGAACTGCATCACCAGAACCAGACGCGGTACCTGATCGTCGAGACCAAGGCCGGCAAGCCGGGTGTTGTAGGCAACTGGACGATTTCCGAGCCGGTACCGATGGAAGCCTTGCTCAAGTAAGAAGATGGGCCGGGTAAGCCCGGCCCTTTCGTAGGATCTTGCCTTTGGACAAAAAACGAGGGCGGCCCGCTTGGACCGCCCTTCGTCGCCCGATGAATTCAGATTTTCGCTACCCTCGCGCTTTGCGGTAGGAATCCTTGAGCGCTATGAGCTCCCCCGAGAAAGCGAAGATATCGCAGCCGTCGACTTCGATTTGCTGCCCCGCTGCCGTGGTGCCGACGAAGCGCCATGATGAAAGCCCGGTGTCGCCCGTCACGACGTGCCGTCCCCTGGTCCACGCGGCCTTCGGGAAAGCATCGAACAGCGCTGCATAGGCGGCGCGCACGGCGTCACGCCCCATATGCTTGCGCCCTTCGGCATCGGGTCCGGCCGAGCCGTGGAAAGCGCAATTCTCAGCCATGCAGTCCATCAGCGCGCCCACATCGCGAGCGTTCCAGGCAGCGAGGAACCGGTCAAGCACGGCGAGCCGCCTGGCTGCGAGATCGCCGGCCTCAACGACCTCGACCTCCAGGAAGGCCAGCGGCGCATCGCCGGCATTGATGATGTTGTGGGCCACACCCGTCCGCCGCGAATAGGGCACCCCTTGAGTGAGGGCGGCTTGCGACTGCGCGCCGTCCGGGCCTTCGAGACCGAGCTTGCCGTCCGTAAGCGGCACGATGACGTAGTCATGGCCATGGATGTGCCAGCCGGTCTCGGCCCCGGCGGCAAAGCGCCATTCGGTGACCCGAAAGCGTTCGTCGTCGATATGGACGACCGGTTCGGCTTTCATGCGGGTCATTCAAGTCCCTCCTTGGCAACCGCACCGGTCAGGCGCTCAAGCGTCCGGCCCATGCGCGTCATGATTTCTTTCACATCGTCTTCTGTCGAGATCATCGGCGGGCAGAGCGCGAGCTGATCGCCGATGGCGCGGAAGATGAGGCCTTCCTCGTGGCCGAAGCCTGCTGCGATACCCCCTGCGCGCCCAACCTTGACGAAGGGGCGTTTCGTCGCCTTGTCTGCCACCAGCTCAACGGCGCCGATAAGACCGGTGCCCCGCGCTTCGCCGACAAGCGGGTGATCGGCAAATGAGCGGATGCCGGCCTGGAACGACGTCTCGAGGCGGGCCGCGTTTCCGATCAGGTCCCGCTCCTCGAAGATGGCCAGGTTTTCGAGACCCACTGCCGTCGCGACCGGATGACCTGACGCCGTGAAGCCGTGGCCGAAATTGCCGATCGTGGCGGTGTTGTCGGCGATCGCCTGATAGATCGCATCGGAGAAAATGACGGCGGCAAGCGGCATATAAGACGACGTGATTTGCTTGGAGACCGTCATGATATCAGGCGTGAAGCCGTATTTCTGAGCGCCGAAGGGCGTACCAAGCCGCCCGAAACCACAGATCACCTCGTCCGCTATCAGAATGATATCATTTGCCCGGCAGATTTTCTCCACGCCTTCCCAGTACCCGACCGGCGGTGGCAGAACGCCGCCGGCTGCCATGAGCGGCTCTCCTATGAAGGCTGCGATGGTGTCAGCCCCTTCTTCGGCGATCACCGCTTCCAGCTCGGCGAGCAGGCGCGCCGTGAAGGCGGCTTCGTCTTCGCCTGCCATGCCGAAGCGATAGAAGTGCGGGCAGGTCAGGTGGCGAACGGGAATGGCCGGCAGATCGAAGTCGCGATGGTTGACCGGCAAGCCTGTCAGGCTGCCGGAGGCGACGGTGATGCCGTGATAGCCCTTGGTCCGTGCCAGGAATTTCTTCTTTTTTGGCCGGCCCAGCGCGTTGTTCATGAACCACATCATCTTGACGATGGTGTCGTTGGCTTCCGAGCCCGACGACGTGAAGAAGACACGCGTCAGGTTTTCCGGCGTCATCTCCACGAGTTTCTCCGCGAGCCGGATGGATGGCTCATGCGCCTTGGAGGAGAAGGTGTGGTAGTAGGGCAGCTTCAGCATTTGCTGATAGGCAGCGTCGGCCAACCGCTTTTCCGAAAAGCCGACGCCCACCGACCAGAGCCCGGCCAGCCCTTCGATGTATTCCTTGCCGCGTTCGTCATACACACGGATGCCGTCGCCGCGGCTGATGATCAGCGGCCCGGTTTCTTCGTGCTGACGCAGGTTGGTGTAGGGGTGCATGGTGGTGGCGATGTCGGCGGCGGCGAGAGAGTTGGAAAGCGCATCCATGGAAGTCCTCAGCGGCTTGGAGAAATGGTTCGGGCAGTGAGTTCGAGATAGTCCTCGAGTCCCTTGCGTGGAGCTTTCACGATTCGGGAGAATGAATCATGGCAGGCCGTTGGAATGAGTGTCGATGATCCGCCGCATCAGCGCGGCGACGTCGCGCGCATTCGGCGGATCGGAGTGGATGCAGACGGTGTCGAAGTCGACCGGGCGGATCGTGCCGTCTGTCGTGACGAGTTCGCCTCGAGTAAGCGCCCCCATCATGCGGTGCTCGGCAAGCGTCAGGTCGATGGCCGACTGGACGCGCGGGATGATCAGGCTGCCGCCGGGAGCGTAGGCAAGATCGGGAAAGAACTCGCCCACGAAGGCAACGCCGAGTTCGGCTGCCGCCGTCTCGTGACAGGTTCCCGCCATGCCGAAGAGAGGGACGCCGAACGGCTTGACCGCCGCGGCAATTGCCCGGGCAGTGTCGACGTCGTGCGCGGCCATGCCGTAAATGATGCCATGCGGCTTGACATGGCTGAGTTGCCCGCCCTCGGCGGCCAGCATCCCTGTCAGAGCACCGATTTGATAGAGGAAGGCAGCTGTCAGTTCCTCCGGCTGAAGTCTCATTTCGCGCCGGCCGAACCCCTCACGATCGGGAAGGGAGGGATGCGCGCCGACCCGCTTGCCATGCGAAAGGGCGAGCCGCACGGTCTTCAGCATCGTCCATGGATCGGAGGCGTGGAAGCCGCAGGCGATGTTGGCGCAATCGATATGAGGCATGATGCCGGCATCGTCACCGAAGCGCCAGTTGCCGTAGCTTTCGCCCATGTCGCAGTTCAGGGTGACCATGGTTTACTTGCCTCAGCCCAGAGTGTTCAACGCCCAGCCGGGGGCGATGTGCGGGAATTCCGGCGGTGGTTCGCGCTCATGCAGCAGTCGAAGCACGCGCGGCGGCGTCAGTGGCAGCTGCCGCACCGGCTTGCCGATGGCGCGTGCCACAGCGCAGCCGATCGCCGCGCCCACCGCCAGGATCGGGACCTCGCCCGCACCCTTGGTGCCTAGAGGCCCCATCGACGGCGCGCCCTCGTAAAGGTCGGCGGCGACCGGAACCACATCCTGCGCCAGCGGCAGGCGATAAGTCTCGAAATCGTCCTGCGCGATGCATCCGTCGGCGGTGAGCGTCACCTCCTCGTGCAACGCATAGCCGAGCCCCTGTACCACGCCGCCCTGTATCTGGCCCAGGATGGCGCGCGGGTTGAGCGCGCGGCCGACATCTTGAACTACGCGATAGGCCAGCACCTCGACATGGCCGGTGTCCGGATCAACCGCCACCTCGGCCTCGTGAACGACGAAGACGGGAATGTCGAGCGCATCGATGAAATGCCCCATCGCGCAGCCGGACATTGCCGGAGTGTTCCTGGCGGCAAAGGCCCCGCTTCCGGTGATCGGGCCAGTGGTTGCCTGTGCATGGGCGACGACAGCGGGGATCGACATGCCGGAACCGGGACGTCCCGTGATCTCGACACGACCGTCCCGCAGCACCAGGTCTTCCGGTCGGGTCTGGAGCATCTCGCCGGCGGTCCGAAGCAGCTTCTCCCGCACTTCCGCGCAGGCGGCGATGCTCGCGGCACCAATGGACACGGTGGTGCGCCCACCGCCAACGCCGACATCGAGACCGGCGGCATCCGTATCGGCTTCGCGCACGATCACCTGGTCGGGAGCAAGCCCGAGCTGCCCAGCCACGATCTGCGGCAGGGATTGCACCATCGTGCCGGATCCGATCTCCACACCCGAGGTGACCAGCGTTGCGCTGCCGTCGGCGTTCAAATTCACCGTCGCCGCCGAAGGCCCGACGAAAACGAACCATGTGCCGACCGTGGTCGCAATTCCATAGAGCCTGCCGTCGGCCTCGGCCTCTGATGTACCGGTGCTGGCGCGCAGTGTCTCCATGCGATCGAGCATCGGACCCAGCACGTCGGCCTCGAAAACCTGCCCCGTGGCACCGAGATCGCCATCTCCCAGGACATTTTTCTTCCGGAACTCCATTGGGTCGAAGCCTAGCGCATCGCAGATTTCGTCGGTGTGTCGCTCCAACGCGAAGGTGTTGTAGACGCCGTTGCAAGCTCGGAAAGCGCCGTTGGGTGGTGTGTTGGTGTATACGGCGCGGCTGACGAGCCGCGTTGCGCCAACCCTGTAATTGCCGCCCAGCGTGTGCGCCGTCATCGTTGTCAGGAAAACCTGTTCGCCGCCATACGCGCCGCAGTCCATCAGCACGACCGCCTCGCGTCCGGCGATGTATCCTTCGGCGGTGACAGCGGAGCGAATGCGGATTTCCGCATTCTCGCGGCAGAGGCAGGTTGCCATCTCTTCCTGCCGGGTGTTTTCCAGGACCACCGTGCGCCCGGTCATCCGCGCCAGAAGTGCCGTGATCGGCTCGATGGACGCATCGAATTTCAGGCCGAACCCGCCTCCGACAGGCGGCACGGTGACCCGCACACGCCCGGGCGCAAGCTGCATGACCCTTCCGGTGACGTTGCGAACTGTCCAAGGCACCTGCGTCGAGGTCTGGATGTGAGCACGGCCGTCCTCCCAGGAGCCGATGGCAACGCGCGGTTCGAAAGGCCCATGGCTCTGCCGGCCGACGGTGAAGCTGCTCTCGACAATGCGTATGTCGGGACGGGCGAAGGCCGCATCGACGTCGCCGCGGCTGGATTTTGCCTCCCATGCGA